>JANMDE010000433.1:0-8664 GCA_031376105.1 Variovorax sp.
TTTCACTCTTTGTTTGGGTGTCGGGCGGCGGCTTTTTTGCGGCTGGCCCCCGGCATCCACCGGGCTTTACCAAACTTCGGCCCGGGCCCAGCCCAAAAACCCGCGGCCTGTTGGCTGCTGTGAAAATCTTCTCGCATAGTGGTGCTGCTTCAAATGCTACGATGCAACACCCTAAAAGCGGAGACCTCGCTATGAAGCCATCAAAAACACCTTGGATACACGCTACCAAAAAATGGGCGTTTAGCGCCATCGCAGCTGCCGTGCTGCTGGGCTGCGGGACGCAGACCGTCAACCCCGTTACTGGCCAGCAAGAACGCTCGGTGATGAGCGAGCAGGCTGAGATTGCGGAGGGTGCGAAGGCGCATCAGGAGGTGCTCAAAGAATATGGTGCGCTGAAGAATGATCGGGTGCAAAGCTATGTCAACGACATTGGCCAGCGGCTGGCCAAGCTCTCACATCGCGCTAACTTGAAATGGACTTTTACCGTACTCGACAGCCCCGAGATCAATGCCTTTGCGCTGCCCGGTGGCTATGTGTACATCACGCGCGGCATCATGGCGTATCTCGACAGCGAGGCCGATATCGCAGGCGTGATCGGCCATGAGATTGGGCATGTTACGGCGCGGCATGGGGCGCAACGTGCCACGCGGCAACAGGATGCAGCGATTGGTGTCTTACTCGGCAGTGTGCTCGGTGCGGTGCTGGATGCCAAGGGTGGCGGCGGCATTGGGCAGCAGATTGGGCAGGTCACGCAAGCGGCGGCGGCGGGCAATATTGCGCGCTATGGCCGTGAGCAAGAGTTACAAGCAGACGGGCTGGGCGCGGAGTATTTGAGCCGCGTCAATTACGATCCGCGCAACATGATTGACGTGATCCGTGTGTTGAAAGACCAAGAGCGCTTTGCACAAGAGGTGGCGCGCGCCGAAGGGCGGCCCGCGCCACAGGGCGGCAATTCTTGGCTGGCCTCGCATCCGAGCAACGATCAGCGCTTGGAGGCGATTTCAAAAATCGCTGCGCAATACCAAGCGAACAAAAACTATGCCGATGAAGGTCGTATACGCTATCTGCAAGCGATTGACGGCATGCCTTTTGGCGAAAGTCCCGAGCAAGGGCTCACGCGCGGGCGCAACTTTTATCATTCCGCGCTGAATTTTGCGATGACGGCCCCGAGCGGTTGGCGCATTGCAAACGAAGCGGATCAAATCAGTTTCATGAGCCCGGCAGGCGATGCGGCTCTGATGGTGCAACTGGCGCCGCCGAACGCTGGGCGCAGCCATGACGACATCATCCGCAACATGGTCAAACCGGTCTCTGGCAGGGCAGACAAATACGCGCTCAACGGTCTGCAAGCCACGCACTTTATCGGCACGGTGCAAGCGCAAGGCGGGCAGCGCGGCGTGGAATTGACGGTGGCCACCGGCGCGAGTGGGCAGAATTTCTTGATGGTTTATGCCAGCAAAGATGCCGCTGCATTGCAACGCAATCGCGCCGCAATGCGAGAAGCTGAAGGTAGTTTTCGCGGCATGAGTGCGCAGGATATGGCCGCTGCCAAGCCTTGGGTGCTGCGCACCGCGAATTTGCCGCGCGATGGTTTTGCTGGTTTGGCGCGATCAGCCCCGATGAGCACGCTGCCTGAGCAGCAGCTGAGATTAATGAACGGCGTGTATTCCAGTGGCTCAGTGCAGCCGGGGGCGCTGGTGAAGATGGTGGTGCAGTGAAGTTTGCTGTGCCCGCCACCGCCATGGCGCACCCACCTCCGTTCGTGTCCCCCGCCTTCGGCTCCTCCTTTGACCTCACTGCGGTGGATGCACCATGTCGATGGCTGCGAATGAGCGCAGCGTGACACGCGCAGGCCGCGCTATTTTCGGGTCCGATTGAGCACATGTCTCTAAAGCCAGCTTCAGCGCACATCTGGCCGATTGCTCAGCTCATTGTTATGGATCTGGCCAGCGGCTATGGGAAAGTGTTGCACGAGCAGTGCAGAGATCTCTTCCATCGCTTGCGTGAGGCCGCGTTCGAAATCGCCGCGCTTGAGGTGTTCGCTTAGTCGGGTCACGATTTCTTGCCAAATAGTGTCATCTGCCCTTATAAATAGGGCGCGATCAGCTACTATTTCGATAGCGCGTTCGGCCAGCAGCAGATAGATCAACACGCCATTGTTGTGCTCTGTATCCCACACCCGAAGCTTGCCAAACATGGCGATGGCGCGTTCGCGTGGGCTGGCATCGCGCCAGAGGTAGCTCATCGGCAAGCCCGCCTCGATGCAAATGCGAATCTCGCCAGTGTGCCGCGCTTCGCTGGCAGCAGTGAAGCGCTCTAACTTTGCCAGCAATAGCGGTGGCGCAGCGCGGCGCACCTCACGTTCATCCATCCAGCGGTGTTTCCAGATGCGGGCGAGCTTGGCAAAGAGGCTGCGCTTTTTTGGTGGAGAGGTCAGTTGCTTCATCGCCTAAAAATCTCCACTCGCGCCACCGCCGCCAAAATCCCCGCCGCCGCCGGAGCTGAAACCACCGCCCCCGCCGCCACCACTGCTCCAGCCACCACCGCCTCCGCCAGACGACCAGCCGCCGCCGTCGTAGCCGCGCGAGCCACGCCGCCCGCTGACGCTGCGGCCAAAGCTGGAGATCAGTGTGAAGAGCAGGGCTGCTGCGAAGGCAATGCCAGCAATCACCATGCTGGCCGTGACGAAAAACGCAATACCGCCCACCGCACCGCCGGTGACGAGCGAGCCGAGCTTGTTACCAAAAATGCCTTTGGCAATCGCGCCGCCAATGGGCACGGCAAAAAACAAGAAGATGAAAAAATCCATCCACTCGAAGCCGAGCTTTTGCGGGTTAAACCCGCCTTGCGCAGAAGGGGCCGGCAGGTTTTCTGCGCTGATGCGTTGGTCCAATTGCTCAATCGATGCTGTGATGCCCTGAGCATACTGGCCCTGCTTGAGCGCCGGTGCAAGTGCGTTGCTGATGATTTGCTTGGCAGCCAGATCAGGAATTGCGCCTTCTAAGCTTTTGGCCACTTCAATGCGCAGTTTGCGGTCTTCCTTGGCGATCACGATCAGCACGCCATCGCCCACGTCGCGCCGCCCGATTTTCCATGCGTTGGCCACGCGATTGGCGTAGCTGGCAATGTCTTCGGGCGCAGTGGTGGTAATCAGCAACACCACAATCTGCGCGCCGCGCGTCTGTTCGATTTGCGCTAGCCGGGCTTCGATGCGCGCTTTGTCAGCGGAATCAAGCGTTAGCGTGGTGTCGATCACGCGGCCACTGAGATCAGGCACGGCCTGCTGCGCCGCAGCAAATTGCGGCCACAGCACACTACAAACCAGCAAGAAGGCTGCCAATCCAGCGCGGAGGAATGATTTAAACGCTATCAATTAAAGAGCAGACTTTATAGATTCTAAAAGGGCGAACAGTCAATTTTATTAAATATTATTTCTTGGTGAAGTCCACGGTGGGCGGCACAGCGATCTGCGCTTCGTTAGCCACGGTGAAACTGGCTTTGGGCGCATAGCTGAAGACCATGGCAGTCAAGTTGCTTGGGAAGCTGCGGGCGAGCACGTTGTATTCCTCAATGGTTTTGATGTAACGGTTGCGCGCCACCGTGATGCGGTTTTCTGTGCCTTCGAGTTGCACGCGCAGATCTTGAAAGCCTTGGTTGGCCTTGAGGTTGGGGTAGTTTTCCGTCACAACCAAGAGACGGGAGAGTGCGGAGCCAATCTCGCCCTGCGCAGCTTGGAATTTCTTCATAGCTTCCGGGTTGTTAAGCATCTCGGGCGTCATTTGAATGCTGGTGGCTTTGGAGCGTGCTTCGATCACTTTGACGAGCGTGTCTTGCTCAAAGCCAGCCTCGCCTTTGACGGTGTTGACGATATTGGGAATCAAATCAGCGCGGCGCTGGTATTGGTTGAGCACTTCGCTCCAAGCGGCTTTGGATTGTTCGTCCAAGCGCTGGAAATCGTTGTAGCCGCAGCCGGTGAGCAGCGCGGTGGCTGCGAGCAAAGCCGTGATAAAAATTTTCTTCATGATCCATCCTTTAAAAGCGAGACTGAACAGTAGCATAGATGGATGCCAGTTTCCCCATCTCAAGCCCTGCATGCGCTTAACCGTATCAGCCCTATCAAACAATCGCAGCCTGATTTGCTGATCGCGGGTGCCACCGGTGCTTTGGGCAATGCTGTCATGCAGCGCTTGGTTGGCACGCATCGCTTTGCGCATACCCAGGTGCTCGCACGCGAGCCTATCGGCCAAGGCATGCGCATGGTGAGCTTGCTTGAGGTGGCAGGCGACATCACCACGTGGCCGCTACCTGCGCAGCGCAGTGAGGTGGCTGTCGTGATGTTTGAGCCGCCGCGCATGTACTACGAGCGGGAACGGGCTCTGTGGACACCTACGCCAGAGCAATTACCGCAATTGGCCAGCTGGTTAAGCCGTTGCGGCGTGCAAACGCTGGCCATCGTGCTGCCGCATGCGCAGGGCAGTTTGCCCGAATCTCTCAAGCGCGGCTTGGCCTCGCTGGATGAGCAGGTGCTGGCCAGCATTGGCTTTGAGCGCTTAGTCATTGTGCGCAGTGCGCAAAAGCCAGCCGCCTTGATCAAAACGCATCCGCTGGAGAAACTCGCGCACTGGATGCTGAGCATCTTCCAATTCATGGTGCCCAGCAGCGAGCAGCCCGTGCGCCCCACAAAAATGGCGCAGATGGTGGATGCGCTGTTGCAATCTGCACCGCGTGGCATCACGGTGTTGGCGCAAGAAGAGGTGTGGGCGCTGGCTCAGAGTGACGGGAATGGTTTGATGCAGGCCGTCAAAACCCGGTTTGACAGCGCCAAAGAAATTAATTAACATGTTAACTAATGAGTCTCTTCGCCCACCGCAACCTGCCCCGCCTGCTGCTGCAAGCACGCGAAGCCGTGCTGGTGCATTTCCGCCCCGGGCTGCGCGAGCATGGACTCACCGACCAGCAATGGCGCGTGCTCCGCGTCTTGGCAGAAGAGGGCGAGTGCGATGTCAGCACAATTGCGCAAGGCGCGTATCTGCTAGGCCCCAGCCTCTCGGGTGTGCTCACGCGCATGGCGCGCGACGGTTTGATTTTGAGATCGGCTGATGCCCAAGATGCCCGCCGCCAGCTTGTCCGCGCCAGTGCGAAGGGCAAACGCATGGTAGCCAAATTAGCCGAATCTATTGAAGCGCATTACGCTAGCATGGAGGCGGCTTTGGGTAAAGCGCGCTTGATGCAGCTTTATGCCTTGCTTGATGAAGTGATTGCAATGCCAATGCCATCTGATGAGTTGCCCGCTCAAACCGCAAAGCGAGTCAAAGCATGAAGCCCACCACGCCAGTTCAAACGGTTTACGGCAGCCTGATACATCATCGCGCTGAGCTCCAAGCATTGCAAGAAGCCGCTCACCTGCCGCCTTACAACGCGCCGCCGAAAGCGCCCGTGCTGTATATCAAGCCCGCAAACACCTTCAGTGCGTTTGGCGAAGCGCTGAATTTGCCCGCTGCGCAAGCTCAGATCCATGCACGCACCTGTGTGGGGTTGATTTATTGCCCAAACCGACCAGCAGCCATCATAGAATATACGCAGCGCGCTATCAAAAATATAGTGTTTGAAGATTGGCTAATCGCACTGCTATGTGATTTTTCCTTGCCGCACACCAGCTTTTATCGCCCACCGCTTCGTTTCAATGCCCTGGATAACTCACTCGCTTTGCCGCAAAATTGGCTACCAGCGCCCCAAGATGGTTTGCAACATCAGCAGATTGAAACTTGGGTTAACGGCCAACTAGCCCACACTTACTCCACAGCCGATTGGCGCGTGACTGCGCAATCGCAGCTTCAAGCTGTGAGCGAATTCATCGCATGGGAGGCGGGCGATGTGCTCATGCTTGGTTGCCCGCCGGACGCGCCATTGGTAAAAGCAGGTGATGTGGTGGAGACGCGCATGAGTGGCACTGTATTCACGCGCACTGTGATCGCCATAGAGGACACCGTATGAAGCACGCCCGTGTCATTCATCAAGGCCGCGCGCAAAACGCGCAAGAATCCGATAGCATGCTGTTGCTCGAAGATGGCCAGCGGGTCGCCCTCGATGCCGTGCGCTGGCTCCCGCCGCTTGCGCCTGTCAGCCAAGCGCGCACCATCCTCTGCCTTGGCCTCAATTACGCCGACCACGCCAAAGAGCTCGCCTTCAAGCCACCTAGCGAGCCACTCGCCTTCCTGAAAGGCCAAAGCAGTTTGATTGGCCACCGTGAGCAGACGCATCGCCCGTCCGATGTGAAGTTCATGCACTACGAATGCGAGCTGGCCGTCATCATCAGCCGCACCGCGAAAAACGTGAAGCAGGAAGACGCTTATGATTTCGTGCAAGGCTACACGGTGGCCAACGATTACGCGATCCGCGATTACTTAGAAAATTGGTATCGCCCCAATCTCAAAGTCAAAGGCCGCCCCACCTGCACACCGCTCGGGCCCTGGCTGGTGGATGCCAATGGCATTTCTGACCCGATGAATTTGAATCTGCAAACCAGCGTCAACGGTCAAATCACGCAACGCGGCAACACGCGCGACATGATTTTCGGCATCCCCGCCCTGATCGAATACTTCAGCAGCTTCATGACCCTGCGCCCCGGCGACTTGATCCTCACAGGTACTCCCGATGGCGTAGTCGATTGCCAAGCGGGTGATCAGATCGAATGCAGCATCGAAGGCATTGGCGCATTGCAAAACACGATTGAAAGCCACTCATGATTTCTCATTCCATCAACGGCCAAGCAGTGCGCAGCAGCAGCACATTACAAAGTATCAATCCCGCCACACAAGAGGTGTTAACAGAAGTCGCTGCTGGAGGGGCGGCAGAAGTCAACGCCGCTGTGCAAGCCGCGAAAGATGCTTTCCCCAAATGGGCTGGCCTGCCTGGCGTCGAACGCGCAAAGCTCATGCGCAAGCTTGGGGACTTGATCGCTGCACATGTACCCGAAATCGCTTTGATGGAAACGAACGACACAGGTCAAGTGATTGCGCAAACTGGCAAGCAGCTCATTCCGCGAGCGGCTGATAATTTTTACTATTTTGCTGAGATGTGTACCCGCGTCGATGGCCATACCTATCCCACGCCGACGCACTTGAACTACACGCTGTTTCACCCCGTGGGCGTGTGCGCGCTGATCTCGCCTTGGAATGTGCCGTTCATGACGGCGACTTGGAAGGTGGCGCCTTGCTTGGCGTTTGGTAACACGGCAGTTTTGAAGATGAGTGAGCTCTCGCCGATGACAGCTTCTCGTTTGGGTGAGTTGGCTCTTGAAGCAGGCATTCCACCCGGCGTGCTCAACATCGTGCATGGCACAGGCAAGGAGGCGGGCGAGCCACTTTGTGCGCACCCCGATGTGCGGGCGATTTCGTTCACGGGCTCAACGGCCACGGGCAACGCAATAGTGCAAGCCGCAGGTTTGAAAAAATTCAGCATGGAGCTGGGCGGCAAATCGCCGTTTGTGATTTTTGATGATGCGGATTTGGAGCGTGCGCTCGATGCCGCAATTTTCATGATCTTTTCTAACAACGGCGAGCGCTGCACAGCAGGCAGCCGCATCCTCGTGCAGCAAAGCATCTACGCTGATTTCGCTATGAGGTTTGCCGCAAGAGCCAAGCGCATCACCGTGGGCGATCCGCTCGATGAGAAAACCATTGTCGGCCCGATGATCTCGCCGCAGCATTTGGCGAAAGTACGCGGCTATATCGAGCTGGGCACGCAAGAGGGCGCAAGCATGCTCTGCGGCGGCATCGACCGCCCAAGCTACGCCGCCGATTTACCTGAGCGCGTGAAAAAGGGCAATTACGTCTGGCCAACAGTTTTCGCAGATGTCGACAACCGCATGAAGATCGCTCAAGATGAGATCTTCGGCCCGGTCGCTTGCCTGATTCCGTTCAAAGACGAAGCGGATGCCGTCCGATTGGCCAACGACATCCAATACGGTCTCTCTAGCTACGTCTGGACAGAAAACCTAGGTCGCGCCCACCGCGTCGCCGCGCAAATCGAAGCAGGTATGTGCTTCGTCAACAGCCAAAATGTGCGCGACTTCCGCCAACCCTTCGGTGGCACCAAGGCCAGTGGCACGGGGCGAGAAGGCGGGACTTGGAGCTATGAAGTTTTCCTTGAGCCTAAGAATGTGGCAGTGTCTTTGGGCGGGCATCACATTCCGCGCTGGGGGATGTGATGGCTTTATTCCATATAGCTGGCCAAGTCTTCTACGGTCGGCAGCAGCAGTGGCGTCCTACTCCGCTCATATCCCCCGCGCTGGCCTGCGGCTGGCGCTCCTCCTTGACTTCGCTGCGTAGAACACCCCTACTGCCACCTCAGCAACCATGGCCTGAACGCGATCATGGCGTGCCAATTCGCAGCACAGAAGCGACGCAGGGCGTGAGTCGCAGCGAAGTAAAGGAGGAGACCGCGAAGCGGGCGGGGGACATGAGCGGAGGCTCGCACCCTGTGGCGCTTTTGAGCGGTGTAAACACCAAATGCATTGGCATGCAAACATGTACGCGAATTCAACGAGGAGCAACGACATGGGCAAGTTAGCACTAGCAGCAAAAATAACCCACGTCCCAAGCATGTACCTCTGCGAATTCCCCGGCCCCAACTTAGGCAAGCGCGATGCGGCCGTAGCGGGCC
>JANMDE010000459.1:0-3362 GCA_031376105.1 Variovorax sp.
CCATCGAGGAATTGCTCAAAATTGCTCCCGAACTGTATGACGTGACGGTGTTTGGCGCAGAGCCACACCCCAATTACAACCGCATTTTGCTCTCTCCCGTGCTCGCTGGCGAACAAACACTCGATGAGATCGTGCTCAACAGCTGGGAGTGGTACAAGGAAAACAACATCACCTTGCACGCTGGCAGGAAAGTGGTGGAGGTTGATCGCATCAAGCGTGTGGTGCGTTCAGAAGATGGCACCGAGGTGGAATACGACCGTTTGCTGATGTGCACCGGCTCTAATCCCTTCATTCTTCCCGTGCCGGGCAAAGATTTGAAAGGCGTGATCGCTTACCGCGATATTGCCGATACGAATGCCATGATTGATGCAGCGAAAAAATACAAAAAGGCTGTGGTGATTGGCGGTGGCTTGCTCGGGCTGGAGGCTGCCAACGGCTTGATGCTGCGCGGCATGGATGTGACGGTGATTCATGTGATGCCATGGCTGATGGAGCGCCAGCTCGATGATGTGGCAGGTGGCCTGCTACGCAAATCTTTGGAAGACCGTGGCCTTAGCTTCATGATGGGCGCGCAAACGCAAGAACTCATTCCTGACAAAGATGGCCGCGTGATGGCTTTGAAATTCAAAGACGGCAAAGAAATTCCAGCCGATCTCGTCGTTATGGCTGTTGGTATTCGCCCGAACGTAGCGCTCGCACAAAACATGCGCTTGCATTGCGACAAAGGCATTGTGGTCAACGACACCATGCAAACCGTGACCGATGCGCGAATTTACAGCGTGGGCGAATGTGCCGCACATCGCGGTATCGCTTATGGCTTGGTGGCTCCACTGTTTGAGCAAGCCAAAGTGGCGGCCAATCATTTGGCGCAGTTTGGCATTGGCCGCTATCAAGGCTCGCTCACATCCACAAAGCTCAAAGTCACTGGTATTGATCTTTTTTCAGCCGGCAATTTCACAGGGGGCGAGGGTTACGAAGAGATCGTGATGAGCGATCCGTTTGGCGGCGTGTATAAAAAGTTGGTGCTGAAAGACGACAAACTTGTGGGCGCTTGCCTTTACGGCGACACGGTGGATGGAAGCTACTATTTCAAGCTACTGCGCGATGGCAAAAACGTGAGCGATATCCGCGACAAGCTGATGTTTGGCGAAGCCGCCATCAACAATGGCATTGGCGATGTGGGCCACCAGGGCCACACCAAAGCGGCGAGCATGCTTGATAGCGATGAGGTTTGCGGCTGCAATGGCGTCAACAAAGGCACGATTTGCAAAGCCATTCGCGAGAAAGGTTTGTTCACCCTCGATGAAGTGAAAAAGCACACCAAGGCCAGCGCTTCTTGCGGATCTTGCACGGGGTTGGTGGAGCAAATTTTGATGTTCACGGCAGGTGGCGACTATTCCGCCACACCCAAGCTCAAAGCCATGTGCGGCTGCACCGACCATGGCCACCAAGCGGTGCGTGAGGCGATAGTTGCCAACAAATTACTCACGATTGGCGATGTCTACAGATTCATGGACTGGAAAACACCCAACGGTTGCAGCTCCTGCCGCCCAGCGGTGAATTATTACGTGACGTCGTCTTGGCCGAAGGAAGCGAAAGACGATCCACAAAGCCGCTTTATCAATGAACGCTCGCATGCCAACATTCAGAAAGATGGCACCTATTCCGTGATCCCGCGCATGTGGGGCGGCGAAACGACCGCTGATGAACTGCGCCGCATCGCTAACGCAGTGGATAAATACAAAATCCCTACGGTGAAAGTCACGGGCGGCCAGCGCATTGACTTGCTCGGCGTGAAAAAAGAAGATTTAGTCAGCGTGTGGAAAGACATCGGCATGCCTTCTGGCCATGCCTATGCCAAAGCACTGCGCACTGTGAAAACCTGTGTCGGCAGTGAGTGGTGTCGCATGGGTACGCAAGATTCCACGCAAATGGGCAAAGATTTAGAGCGCGCCATGTGGCGTATGTATGCGCCGCACAAAGTGAAATTCGCCGTGAGCGGCTGCCCTCGCAATTGCGCGGAGGCTGGCATTAAGGATGTGGGCATTATCGGCGTGGACAGCGGCTGGGAAATGTATGTGGCAGGCAACGGCGGCATCAAAACCGAGGTGGCACATTTCTTTGTGAAGCTGAAAACAGCCGAAGAAGTCTTGGAGTACACGGGTGCATTCTGCGAGTTGTATCGCCAAGAAGGCTGGTATCTGGAGCGCACCGTGCATTACGTCTCTCGCGTTGGCTTAGATTACGTCAAGAAGAAAATTCTGGATGACCATGAAGGCCGCAAAGCATTGTGGGAACGCCTGCAATTCGCTCTGGATGGCGAGCCTGATCCTTGGTTTGAGTTCGACAAAGCGGCTGTGGATACCCGGCAGTTTGAGGCTTTGGCGGCTTGAAGACAGAAACTTTTGAACGTGAAAGACGCAAAAGTTACGCCGAAATCGCGAAAAAACTCAAAACAAATCTCTGTATTTTTTGCGGCTTTCGCGTAACTTTTGCGTCTTTCGCGTTTTGGAAAATCTTTGAAATATGAATACTTGGAAAAAAATCTGCCTTGTCACCGACATTCCTGTGCTCGGTTCACGCCGTGTCACGCGCTCGCAAGGCATGGATGTTGCCGTGTTTCGCAACAGTGAGGATCAAGTCTTCGCGCTGCTTGATCGTTGCCCACACAAAGGCGGGCCCCTGAGCCAGGGAATAGTGCATGGCACATCGGTGGCCTGTCCTTTGCACAACTGGAATATTGGCCTCCAAGATGGTTGCGCCAAAGCACCCGACGAGGGCTGCACACCAAAGTTTGCAGTACAAGTGAAAGAGGGCGAAGTATTTTTAGATACAGCAGAATTAGCTGCGCATGCCATCGACGAAGCTCGACCGATTGCAGGACCAGCGCGTCTTACAGCCTTGGCCTGATCGCGGCATGAAAGAAACCAAAAGCACCTGCCCCTATTGCGGCGTGGGCTGCGGCGTGATCATTGAAAGCGCGGGGGTACAGATCACGGGTGTGCGTGGTGACCCAGATCATCCCGCCAATTTCGGCCGGCTTTGCACCAAGGGTTCGACACTCGCGTTGACTGCGAGCAGCGCCATCACGCAGCAAACGCGCTTGCTGCAGCCCCTGCGCCGCGAGCATCGGGGTGAGAAGGCCAAGCCCGTGAGTTGGGACAACGCGCTTGATTTCGCCGCCACCAGCTTTGCGCAAATCATCCAAGAGCATGGCGCAGATGCAGTAGGCTTTTACATCAGTGGCCAGTTGCTTACAGAAGACTATTACGTCTTCAACAAGCTCGTCAAAGGCCAAATCGGCACGAATAACGTGGATACCAACTCGCGCCTGTGCATGAGTAGCGCCGTGGCAGGTTACA
>JANMDE010000347.1:0-3731 GCA_031376105.1 Variovorax sp.
CTTTTTGTTGCATTTTCCCGCGTGCGCGTTATTCCCTAGCTGAACGCAGACTTGACGGAGTAAGATGATTGTCAGCTGGTATACAGGAGTTTGGTGTGGCTGTTAGTAAAACTGCGTTGGGTATTCAGGTTATGAGAGACCGCTCGGTGAGCCTGAGCGCGCAGCAGCGTTCGGCTTTGATTTTGTGTGATGGAAAGCGCAGCGCGGACGATGTGGTGCGCATGACGGCTGCTGTCGGCGTGAACATGCAAGACATTCAGGTTTTGCTGGATCAAGGCTTAGTTGAGATGGATATGGCTGCAGCTTCGAGCTCTGCATCAACGCCAATATCGCTACTTGCCGCGAAGTCAGCTGCAGTGGACTCCGTTGTTGTCGTTCCTCAAGAGGCGATTGCACCCAACCAAGATTTCAGTGTTGCATTGAACGCCGCGATCACGCTTTGCTCCAACCTGGGCTTCAAGGGCTTTGGTCTGAACATGACTCTCACGGGCGTGGACAGTTTGGAGAAATTACAAAAGATAGCGCCTGATATTCGCCGCGCAGCAGGCGATGCCAAATACAAGCCGTTGCATGAGCTGATCTTTGGCAAAGCGCTTTGAAGCAGGCTGAGCCTGCTGTCTTTTAATTCACCTCAATTTCCCATTCGTGCACGCATTTTTTGCAGCGCACCCGTGTATGGCCGCTCTGCCGATTTTCTGAGAGCGCGGTGAACAAGCCGTAGACTTTGCACTGTGGGCAATTGGCTTGATTCGCTATTACCTCTGCATTCATTAGTAAATACAAGTAGCGCCGCAGCGCCCACAGGCCAATCACCCCACAAGCCACAATCGCTGCCGCATCGAACAGTTTGTCGCCTAAGCTGCCACCACGAAAAGCCTCGAAGGCCGCCATCAGGCCAATAATGCACAAAAAAGCTAGCACCATATGCGCATGGCTAGAAAGCAATTCCCGCTCATACCATTTGCGAAAGCCCACTTTTTTAATGCCATCGTACAAGGGTGAGTTGAGGTAGTTCATTGGCATGATCGTAGCGTGTGTCTGAAGATACGTCAAAGCCTCACAGCAAAACCCCGCTGCGGAGCCTTGTGGCAAGACCTTGTGTTGGATTCAACGCTGCGAAATCCCTACAATGCTTGGGCTTGCTACGGCATCTCCTGCTAGCAATGCCATTCCCCAGAAAGACAGTCCATGACTCAGGGCAGCATCCGCATCACCGGCGCTCGGCAACACAATCTCAAAAATCTCAACGTTGATATCAAAACGGGTGAACTCACCGTCGTTACTGGCCCGAGCGGCTCAGGTAAATCTAGCTTGGTGTTTGACACGCTGTTTGCGGAAGGTCAGCGCCGCTATGTAGAAACTTTTTCCGCCTACGCCCGCCAGTTCATGGATCGCATGGACAAGCCGCAGGTGGATAAAGTAGAAGGCGTGCCAGCTGCGATTGCGATTGATCAAACCAATCCCGTGCGCTCTTCGCGCTCTACCGTGGGCACAATGACGGAGCTGAACGATCATTTGAAGTTGCTCTACGCGCGCTTGGCGAACTTGTTTGACCGCGATACAGCGAAGCCTGTGCGGCATGACAGTGGAGAGACGATTTATGCGCAGATTCTGGAAAAAGCATCTGTCTCCAATCCGCGTTTGGTGGTCACTTTTCCGGTGGAGCTGCCCGGCAACACCAGCGCACAAGAAGTCGAGCAATGGCTCTCTGCTAGCGGCTTCACCCGCGTGCAAGCGGAGCGTGAGGTAGCCACGCCTGCGGGGCCGCGCAAGGTATTGGATGTGGTGGCGGATCGTTTCAAGATCGAGAGCGCGGAAAAGGTGCGCGTGATGGAGGCGATTGAGTTGGCATTGAAGCGCGGCAGCGGGCGAATGAGCGTGTATGCAGGCGAGGAAGATTCGCAAGCGATTTGGAAATTCTCTACCGGCCTGCATTGCCCTGAAAGCGATCTGCGTTACAGCAATCCCACGCCAAGTTTGTTCTCTTTCAACTCTCCGCATGGCGCTTGCCCCACCTGCAAAGGTTTTGGGCGCGTGATTGGTGTTGATTACGGTTTGGTGATGCCAGATGGCAGGCTCACGCTTCGCGCAGGCGCAGTCAAGGTATTCCAAACGCCCGCTTGGAGCGAATGCCAAGACGATTTGATGCGCCATGCTGAAGCGGCGGGCATCCCGCGCGACACGGCATGGAACAAGCTCACCCCCGAGCAGCAGTATTGGGTGATCAACGGCAATCCTACCTATAAAGACGGCCAATGGGGGAAGGTCTGGTATGGCGTGAAGCGTTTCTTTGCGTATTTGGAGACCAAGTCGTACAAGATGCACATTCGCGTCTTGCTTTCAAAATACCGCAGCTATACGAAATGCCACACCTGTGATGGCGCGCGTTTACAGCTCGATGCGATGCTGTGGCGTGTAGGCAGTTTGGCGCAGGCCAACCATGCCATGCCTGCAGCCAAACGCTTCTTGCCCCAAGGAACAAAATGGTCGCGCGAGCAACTTGAAGCTTTGCCTGGCCTGAGCTTGCATGATCTGATGCTGATGCCGCTGGATAAGCTCCGCGCTTTCTTTGATGATGTACGCATCAATTCAACGCTTGACCCTGCCAGTGCTGATGCTCGGGCATTGGGCATGCTGCTTGAAGAAATCTGTACACGCTTGAAATATCTGTGCGATGTGGGCATTGGTTATCTGACGCTGGATCGCCAAAGCCGCACGCTCTCAGGTGGCGAAGTGCAGCGAATTAATTTGACGACGGCACTCGGCACGTCTCTGGTCAACACACTTTTCGTGCTCGATGAGCCCAGCATCGGTCTGCATCCGCGTGATATGGATCGCATCACCCAAGCCATGCTGCGCCTGCGCGATGCGGGCAACACGCTCGTCGTCGTTGAGCATGATCCAGCAGTGATGCTGGCGGCGGATCGCGTGATTGACATGGGCCCAGGGCCTGGCGAGCGCGGTGGGTATATGGTGTTTGATGGCACGCCTAGCGATCTGCGAAACGCTGATACGCTGACTGGCCAATACCTCGGCGCACGCAAGCAAATCGGCATGGGCTTAAAGCGCCTCGTTAGTGACAACACACCGCGCTTGATTTTGGAAGGTGCAACCCAACACAATCTCAAGCATGTGAGCATCGAGCTTCCCTTGCTGCGCTTAGTGTGTATCACTGGTGTATCGGGCTCTGGCAAATCCACCTTGATTCAAGACGTGCTGGCGCCCGCTTTGATGCGCCATTTCGGCAAAGCTACGGAAACGCCCGGTACGCACGATCGCTTGCTGGGCGCAGAGCACCTCTCCGATGTGGTGTTCGTGGATCAATCGCCAATTGGCAAAACAGCGCGATCCAATCCAGCGAGCTATGTGGGCGCATGGGAGAGCGTGCGCGAGATTTTTGCAACGCTGCCATTGTCCAAGCAACGCAATTACACCGCCAGCAAATTCAGCTTCAACAGTGGCGATGGCCGCTGCCCTACCTGCGGTGGGTCGGGCTTTGAGCATGTGGAAATGCAATTTCTCTCGGACGTGTATCTGCGCTGCCCCGATTGCGATGGCAAGCGATATCGGCCTGAGATTTTGGAAGTGAAAGTCGAGCGCGGCGGGCGCAGCTTGAATGCCTTTGACGTGTTGGAGCTCACGGTGAGCGAAGCAGCCAAGCTGTTTGCGAACGACCGCGATGTGATCCGGGCTTTGCAGCCGATCATGGATGTGGGCTTGGAGTATGTGAA
>JANMDE010000509.1:0-4543 GCA_031376105.1 Variovorax sp.
CGCGATGCATTTGAGGCCATGAACGAGCGGCAGCGCGAGAAGATTGCCAAAGGGATCAAAGGCGAGAAAACCTTTGTGAACCCGCGCAACGCGGCGGCGGGCGCGGTGCGTCAGCTGGACTCAAAAATTGCAGCGCAACGCCCCTTGAGTTTTTTCGCCTATAGCTTAGGCGAGGTCACACCGCCCGAACAAGGCGGCCCGGCATTCGAGACGCATTTTGAGGCGCTACAAACGCTGAAATCTTGGGGCTTCCCGGTCTCTGCCCTTATAGATACTGCAAAGGGTGCTACTGAATTAATAGCGTATCACGAACGCATTGCGCGAGAGCGAGATAAGCTGCCGTTTGATATTGACGGCGTGGTTTACAAGGTCAACAGCTTCGCGCTGCAAAAACGCCTGGGCTTTGTGACCCGCGAGCCGCGTTGGGCGGTGGCGCACAAGTATCCTGCGCAAGAGCAGATGACCACGGTGTTGGCAATTGACATTCAAGTCGGCCGCACAGGCAAGCTCACGCCCGTGGCCAAGCTCGCGCCCGTATTCGTGGGCGGCGTCACCGTGACGAATGCCACGCTGCACAACGAAGGCGAGGCGCAGCGCAAAGATGTGCGGGTGGGCGATACAGTGATCGTGCGGCGGGCAGGTGATGTGATTCCTGAGGTGGTGAGCGTGATGATCGAGCAGCGCCCAATGGATGCGAGCGAGCCACTACATATCTACAAACGCCTCGGTGGCCTGTGCCCTGAATGTCAATCGGCGATCGCCAAGGAAGAAGATGAGGCCGATTGGCGTTGCACAGGCGGCTTGTTTTGCCCGGCGCAGCGAAAGCAAGCGATTTTGCATTTTGCGCAGCGCCGCGCACTCGACATTGAAGGCTTAGGCGACAAACTGGTGGATCAACTGGTGGATGCAGGCGTGATCAAAACCTTGCCCGATCTGTATCGCCTTGGCCTCACGTCTTTGTCTGCGCTGGACAGAATGGCTGAGAAGTCTGCGCAGAATGTGCTTGTAGCGCTACAGAAATCGAAGCAAACCACGCTTCCGCGTTTCCTCTACGGCCTTGGCATTCGCCAAATTGGAGAATCCACAGCGCGTGATTTGGCCAAGCATTTCGGCAGCTTAGATGCGATCATGGATGCGACCGAAGCGCAGCTTCTCGAAGTGAATGATGTGGGTCCCATCGTTGCGCACAGCTTGCGCACTTTTTTCGATCAGCCGCACAACCGCGAGGTCATGGCGCAGCTTCGCGCTGTGGGTATCACTTGGCCAGAGGGCGAAAGGGCCGAGCGCTTGCCGCAACTGCTCGTAGGCAAAACCTTTGTTCTTACCGGCACTTTCCCCACGCTCAGCCGAGATGAAGCCAAAGACAAGTTAGAGGCTGCGGGCGCAAAAGTCTCAGGCAGCGTGAGCAAGAAGACGAGCTACGTGGTGGCAGGGGCGGATGCAGGAGCGAAGCTGGCTAAAGCCAAAGAGCTGGGGGTGGCGGTGATTGATGAAACACAGATGCTGAGTTTATTGACAAGCTCTTGACAATATAGGGTTAACCCGTATTATCGGGGGCATGATCAAAAACAACAAACAGCTCCCTCATGTCGTCATCGTTGGCTGCGGATTTGGAGGTTTGGAAGCTGCCAAGGCATTCAAAGGCAAGCCGGTGCGCGTCACTTTGATTGACCGCACCAATCACCATCTTTTTCAACCTTTGCTGTATCAGGTGGCGACCGCCGGGCTGGCGGCGCCGCTGATTTCAGCGCCGATTCGCAACCTGTTTCGCCAGCAGCACAACGTGACGACCTTGCTGGGCGATGTGCGCGAGATCGACGCCGATCAGCGCCGGGTGAGTTTTGTGCAGCCTGAAAGCAGCGAGGTGCATACGCTCTCATGTGACCATCTGATCGTGGCCGCTGGTAGCACGCACAGTTATTTTGGCAACGACGCTTGGGCGGCGCATGCGCCCGGCTTGAAAACACTGCGCGACGCAATGGCGCTGCGCAGCCGGATTCTCATGGCTTTTGAAAATGCAGAAGCGCAGGATGATTTGGCCAAGCGAGAGGCCATGCTCACCTTTGTGGTGATTGGCGCGGGGCCCACGGGTGTGGAAATGGCGGGCACATTGGCTGAGATTGCGCGGCACACGCTGCCGGGCGAGTTTCGCCGTATTGACCCCGCGAGTGCCAAAGTGATTTTGGTGGAAGGCGGCTCGCGCGTGCTGCAAGCCATGCCGCAAAAGCTGAGCGAGAAAGCTTTGAAGCAGCTCACGGCGCTGGGTGTGGATGTGCGCTTGAATGCGAAAGTCACGCAGATGGATGCCCAAGGCATTCGCGTTGAAATTGCAGCATCCAGTACAGATTTAAAAGAAAAATCAGCCTCTTCCCCTTATGATAAAAAGGAAGTTTGCTATGAAATTAAGAGTGGCACAATTGTCTGGGCGGCTGGCGTGGCGGCCTCGAAGCTGGGGCAGCAGCTTGCGCAAGGCACAGGCTGCGAGCTAGATCGGGCGGGGCGCGTGAAGGTGCAGGCGGATCTGAGCTTGGCCAGCGCGCCGCATATCAGCGTGATTGGTGATATGGCCAGTGTGATGCAGCAAGTGCGCGGCCAAGCGGTAAGCGTGCCGGGGGTGTCGCCTGCGGCCAAGCAAATGGGCAAGTGCGCCGCAACCAATGTATTGCGCCGTATTCAAGGCCAGAGCACGCAGGCTTTCAAGTATGCTGACTACGGCAACCTTGCCACGATTGGGCGCAATGCCGCTGTCGTTGACTTGGCCACACCACTCGGCCCGCTTCAGTTTTCAGGTCGCTTGGCATGGCTTTTCTGGCTCTTTGCCCACATCTATTTCCTGATCGGTTTTCGCAACCGCTTCGTCGTGCTCGCTGATTGGGCGAGCGCCTACATGAGCTTTTCGCGCAGCGCGAGGGTGGTGGCGGAGACGGCATCTCCAAGCTGAAAATCAAGTCAAGAGCGCTGCCACGCTGTCTGGGATAATCAAGCCCTATGAGTGGCAATACATTTGGGCATCTGTTCGCTGTGACGAACTTTGGAGAATCGCACGGCCCGGCGATTGGGTGCGTGATTGACGGCTGCCCGCCGGGCATGAATCTGAGCGAGGCAGATATTCAACCCGATCTAGATCGCCGTCGCCCGGGCACGAGCAAATTCGTGACGCAGCGCAACGAGCCGGATGCAGTGCAAATTCTCTCGGGCGTGTATGAAGGCAAAACCACTGGCACGCCAATTTGCCTGTTGATTCAAAACACCGATCAGCGCAGCAAAGACTATTCCGAGGTGGCGGCCAAATTCCGCCCTGGCCATGCAGACTACACCTACATCCAAAAATACGGTTTTCGTGATCCGCGCGGTGGTGGGCGCTCTTCAGCCCGGCTCACAGCGCCGATGGTGGCGGCGGGTGCTGTGGCGAAGAAATGGCTCAAGGAAGAATTTGGCACTGAGTTTCGCGGCTGCATTTCGCAAATTGGCGAGTTGCCTGTGAGTTTTGAGAGCTGGGCGCATGTGAATGAGAACCCGTTTTTTGCGCCCCTCGCCGATGTATCGAAGCTAGAGGACTACATGAACGCGCTACGCAAAAGCGGCGATTCCTGCGGGGCAAGGCTGCGCGTGACCGCAACGAATATGCCTGTCGGTTTGGGTCAACCGCTCTTTGACAAACTCGATGCTGATATTGCCTACGCCATGATGGGCGTGAACGCGGTGAAGGGCGTTGAAATAGGCGCGGGCTTTGCTTCTGTTTTTGACAAAGGCGCCACACATGGCGATTCGCTCACGCCGCAAGGCTTCAAAGGCAACAACGCAGGCGGCGTGTTGGGCGGCATCAGCACGGGGCAAGATGTGGAAGTGAGTGTGGCGATCAAGCCCACCAGCTCCATCCTCGTGCCGCGCGAGACGATGACGGTTGACGGCGTAGCGACGGAAGTCATCACCAAAGGCCGGCATGACCCCTGCGTGGGCATTCGTGCCACACCGATTTTGGAAGCGATGCTCGCGCTGGTGGTGATGGAGCATGCTTTGGCGCATCGGGCGCAATGCGGCGATGTGGTGAGCAGTACGCCGGTGATCGCGGGGGCAGCTTAAGGGCATGCCTACCGCGCAAGAAGATGCTGCAGCCAGCACGCGGCAACTGATTCCCTTCGCGGCGTTGTCGGCCGCGTATTTTTCGCACATCGGGACGATCAATACCTTTATCTCGCTCTGGCTGAAAGAGCTGGGCTACGGCGTGGCCTTGATCGGTTTGATTGCTTCCATCCAATCCTTTTCGCGTATTGCCGCGCCGTATGCATGGGCTTGGCTCGGAGACCGCACAGGTCAGCGCGCTTTGATGCTGCGCATTGCCACGGTGCTGGCTTTGCTCGGGTCACTGGGCATGTGGTGGCAAGGCGGCGGTTTCGCTTGGCTGATGGCCTGCTTGCTCTTTATGTATCTCAACAACAGCGCCTTGATGCCAATGAGCGAGTCAGCGCTGGCTCAGGTGGTGACGCGCGGCGGGGTGTTTGATGTGCGGCGGCATGGGCGCGTGCGGCTTTGGGGATCGCTG
>JANMDE010000521.1:0-3629 GCA_031376105.1 Variovorax sp.
AGCGATTTCATGACCGCCGACTGGGCAGAGCTGCCTTATGCGCTGCTCAAAAAAGTCTCCGGAAGAATCATCAACGAAGTGCGCGGAATCAACCGCGTCACGTATGACGTAAGCTCAAAGCCGCCTGCGACGATCGAGTGGGAGTGAGGAGCCCCAAGTTTCTTTGGTGCACGGCTAAAGCAATCAACGCACGAGCACGAGCTAGCACTGGCTCATCAACCATTCGGCCTTCGAAGCTGAAAGCGCCCATTTGATCGCGTGCGGCATTCAATACGCGTTGAGCCCAAGCCAACTCATTCGCATTGGGAGCGAAGGCCTGATGCACGGGTGCAATTTGCGACGGGTGCAGGCATAACTTGGCGCCGAAGCCAGCTCGACGCGCGGCGTGAGTTGCGCTCGTGAGAGCAGCTTCGTCGTGCAAATTAAGCGTGACACCGTCGACTGGCTGCGCAATCCCCGCAGCACGCGATGCCAGCACAAGCATCGCGCGATAGCTGGATAATTCTGGCTCGCATTCACTCGGCTCGATGTTGAGATCTAGACTCAAATCGACGCTGCCGAACAGCAACCTACCCACGCGATCCGCAGCTGCAATGGCGTGCAGATTGCGCAGACCGTTGGCCGTTTCGATCAAGGGGAACAAGACGACACCAGATCGCAAATGCGCCGCTATACGCACTAGATCGCTCGGGCTTTCGGTCTTAGGGCAAACCACTCCCAGAACGCCGGGCGCACCGCAGATTAACAAGTCATCTTTTTCCCATTCAGAGCCGGGCGCATTGATGCGCAGCAGAGCGGCATGCCCTTCACGGCGAAGATAGTCTTGCGCTGCTGTGCGTGCACCTGCCTTGGCCTGTGGTGCAACAGCATCCTCTAGGTCGATGATGACTGCATCGGCACCGCTGGCAATCGCTTTAGCGTAGCGATCGGGCCGATCGCCCGGAACAAATAGCAGCGAGCGTGCATGCAGCGGGTGGATCGGGCCAGCCAGCTCACTCATTCCAGCGTGACCCTGGCAGCCACAACGATGGCTTTCCAAATCACGAGATCTTTAGACAGAGTATCGGCCAGCTCAGCGGCAGTGGATGACTGCGGCGTAGCGCCCTGCTGCTCGAGCTTTTGTTGTGTGGCGGGATCGGCGATGACTTCGCGCAATGCATTTCCCAAACGAACCTGCAGCTCGGGCGCCAGACCTTTCGGTGCGAACACGGCGAACCAAGAATCCACAACCATCGCGGGATAACCTGACTCTCGCGCCGTGGGCAGATCGGCAAACAGCGGTGAGCGCTTGTCGCCAGTGACACCGATGGCGCGCACCTTGCCAGACTTGATGTGCTGCAAGGCGGCGGGAATGGTCGTAAACATCACTTGTATCTGCCCGCCTAGAAGATCCGTGAGCGCCGGAGCTGCGCCTTTGTATGGCACGTGTGTCATCTGTATGCCGGTTTGTTGTTCCAGCATTTCCCCTGCTAGGTGAAATATGCTGCCTGCGCCGGCTGAGCCGTAATTGAGCGCACCAGGATGCGATCGGGCGTATGCCACCAGTTCAGGAAGGGTTTTTATGGGCAGCGATGGATGCACGATAACCGCATTGTTCACCCGCGCAACCATCGATAGCGGCTCAAAGCTCTTGATGGGATCCCAGGGCAGCTTCGCATACAACGATGGATTAATCGCGTTGGTGCCGTTGTAGCCCATCAAGAGCGTGTAGCCGTCGGGCTTGGCGCTGGCCACTGCGGCGGCACCGATGTTGCCACCGGCGCCGCCTCGGTTTTCAATAACCACGGACTGGCCGAGCTTCTTGGTCAGACCATCGGCCACAATGCGACCGACGATGTCGGTGGTACCGCCCGGCGTGAAGGGCACAACCAAGGTGATGGGGCGATTAGGGTAGGCTGCGGTTTGAGCCAAAGCTGGAAGCGAGGTAAGTGCAGCCAATCCGGCGTACATGAGAGCGGCCATACAGTGCCGAAGATTTGATGAAAAAGAAGTACTCATGGGTGTCTCCAGGTGTTGAGGTGGGTGGGGCGTGGTTTCGGGATATCTGATGTATCAGCGTTCAGAAGGTGGCGGTGGCTTGCATGGAGGTTGTCCCATCAGCTAGCACCATGTGCAGCAACAGGCGTTTCGGATCGGCGGGATCGGCGGCAGCCTCTAAGCGCAAGGTCTGACCAAGCAGCGCGGGGCGCAACCCGCGATACTCGAAACGGCGAAGTGGCTGGCCAGACACCTGCTGCGCTAGACCGGCCAGAAGTGTGGCGTTCAGTGGACCGTGGATCACCAGCGCCGGGTAGCCCTCTACCTCACGGCAATAGTCGGCGTCATAGTGAATTCGGTGGCCATTAAAGGTAAGTGCCGAATACCGGAAGAGGGTCGTGGTGTTTGGTGTGACGTGCTCTACGTGCACTGGGGCCGGGCGCGATGGCTCGGCCACCACGCTAGCGGCTTGAGGCGGGTTGGGGTCTTTAAAGACAATGTTGTGGCGCTCGGTGATGACGGTTTGACCTTCATGCACAACCTCGTGACGCACTGTCACGAAGACCAAGTCACCGCTGCGTCCGAGCTTGTGATCGACTGCAACTACTTGCGAGCGCTTGCGCACCGACGCACCCAAGGCAAGCTCGCCTTCAAAATCAAGTTGACCGCCGGCCCACATTCGGTTGGAGAGCGGCACCGGCGGCAGAAAGCCGCCGCGCGCTGGGTGTGAATCAGCCCCAAGTTCAGTCGGTGGCAAGCCTTGCAAAAAGTACAGCCAATGCCACAGCGGTGGTAACTGCGCACCCGTCTGCAGAGGCAACGGCGACTGTCCGATGGTGGCGGCCATGAGGTGGGCGTGACGTGGATGGAGCAAATCATCGTCTTCACTGATACGCCCAATCCAGGTGCGCAGGTGGTTCAGATCAATCTTATTCATGTGATGGCCTGCGAAGATTCATGCTGGAAGTTTGCACCGGCATTGGCGGAGAATTCTGCACGCAAAGCAGCGCTGTGCTCGCCCAAAGTGGGCGCAGGTAAGTAGCGCCCCAAATCCCACGGTGCGCGCACTGGTGGGGCGATCATGGCCAGTTCGTGTTCACCCACGGGCATGGGCCAGGTGCGCAGTGCCGGGTGCTTTGCCAAATCTGCCACGCTACGCACTTGGCCATAGGCTGTATTGGCCTGGGTCAGTCTTACCAGTGCTTCGGCTGTGTTGAGGCCTACAAAGACGGCTCCAATGACAGCGTCTAGCGCTGAGCGGTTCTGTACACGCAGCGTGTTAGATGCGAAGCGGGCTTCGCTGGCTAGGTCGGGATGGCGCAGAAAGCTGCTGCAAAAAGCCTGCCACTCACGCTCATTTTGAATACTGATGACCACAGCATCGGCATCGGCCGTAGTGTAAGCCCCGTAGGGGGCAATAGAGGGGTGCTGCAGGCCTTGGCGTGTTGGTGCGCCGTGGCCATAGACCTCATGGACAAAGGGCACAGTCATCCAGTCGGCAGCACCATCAAATAGTGAGACCGCCACGCCTGAACCCTGCCCCGTACGATCACGCAGCGCCAACGCGGAGAGCACCGCGATGGTGGCGTTCATGCCCGCGCCAATGTCGCAGATCGACACGCCGATGCGGCCGCAAGCTTCCGGGGCTCCAC
>JANMDE010000528.1:0-9465 GCA_031376105.1 Variovorax sp.
ATTTCTTTTCCATCTCCGCAATCGCTAGCAAAATATCAGCGAGGCGCTTGCGGGGAATCGTGCTGTCCATGCACATGTAATCAGGGCTCATGCGGCCGCTAGCGGGGAAGGCATTTTTGCGGCCACTCCAGAATTTGAGGCGTTCCACCTCGTTGTTGCTTACTGCAATTTTTGTAGCACCCGAGGCAGATAACACGTCGGCCATCCGGCCAATTTCTTCCTCAACTTCCTCGGGTGTGCCATCGGATTCACAGAGCAAAATCGCCTCGGCATCTAGGTCATAACCCGCATGCACAAAGTCTTCCACCGCCGCCGTCATCGGCTTATCCATCATCTCCAAACCTGCGGGAATGATGCCTGCGGCAATCACAGCTGCCACCGCATCGCCCGCTTTACGCAAATCATCAAAGCTGGCCATGATGCAGCGCGCCAGTTGCGGCTTTGGCGTGAGCTTGACGGTGACTTCGGTGGTGATCGCCAGCATGCCTTCTGAGCCTACGATGATTGGCAGCAGATCTAAACCCGCGGCATCCAGTGCCTCAGAGCCGAATTCCACCGGCTCGCCTTCAATCGTGAAGCCCTTGACCTTCATCACGTTGTGCAGCGTGAGCCCGTACTTCAGGCAATGCACGCCGCCGGAGTTTTCCGCCACATTGCCGCCGATCGTGCAGGCAATCTGGCTGCTTGGATCGGGCGCGTAATACAGCCCAATTGGCGCAGCCGCCTCAGAGATGGCCAAATTGCGCACACCGCATTGCACCACCGCAGTGCGACTGAATTTATCCATCTTCAAAATCTTGTTGAACTTAGCCAGCGAGAGCGTCACCCCCATCGCATGCGGCATCGCCCCACCCGAGAGCCCGGTGCCCGCGCCACGCGCCACCACCGGCACGTTCAAGCGGTGACAGAGCTTAAGCACAGCAGCAATCTGTTCATAAGTTTCAGGCAACACCACGCATAGCGGCCGTTGCCGATACGCAGTCAGCCCATCACATTCATAGGGCGTGGTGTCTTCATTCGCATAAAGAATCGCATGCTTGGGCAAAACGGCTTGCAGCCCAGGAATGATCTGCGCGAGCAGCTCTGTTTTTTGTAGCAAATGGGTGGCAATAGGTGCATTCATAATATTGACTTTACGCCAAATTGAGCCATCGTAGCGTGAAATTGTCTGCAAAGACTTGTGAATTCAAGCCTTGGCCCGTCAAGCGACAGCCGCCTTCTTCAACCATTCCGCAAACGCAGCCACTTCCCAGCGATCCAGCGATCCTGTGCGCCAGCAGAGGTAGTGAGCGTGGGGGCTGGGGATGTCTTCATCAAACAAACGCTCTAGCGAGGCGCTGGCGAGCCATGGCGCGCCCAAGCGCAGGCGCACGAGGGCCACGCCCATGCCAGCGGCGGCGGCATCGCACATCAGGCCGATGTCGTTGAAGCTGGAGCCATCGAGCGGCTCAGGCCAATCTAATTTGTATGCTGCAAACCAAGTGCGCCAAGGCTCTAGCGGGCTTCTGAGCAGCTTGGCTTTGGCCAAATCTTGCACGCTTTCGAACGGACCATGCTCGCGGATGTATGCGGGAGAGGCCAGCGGCGTGACTTTATCTTTGAACAAACACACATGCTCCACATCAGCATAGCGCCCCGTGCCAAAGCGGATCGTCAAATCCGCATCTTCAGCCACCACATCGAGCAGCGGAATACTCACTTGCAGCGTGAGATCAATCTCGGGATAGGCATCCGTAAAGCTCTTGAGGCGTGGCATCAGGATAGATCGCGCAAACGTTGGCGTGACAGCCACGCGCAACTTGCGTTTGCCCTGCGCTACATCACTGCTCGGAAATTTCTGCAAAGAGAGCAATCCTTCGCGCACATGCGCCAAATATTCGCTGCCCTCGGTGGTGAGCGAAAAATCTGCTCTGCCAAAGAGTTTGACACCCAGCAACTCTTCCAACTGCCGTACCCGATGACTCACCGCGCTGGGCGTAACGCACTGCTCTTCTGCGGCTTGCGTCACACTGCGAAGACGTGCGAGCGCCTCGAAAGTTAAAAGACACTGGATCGGCGGGATGCGCGAGCTCACGACACAGCCTAGATGGGTGAGCGCTGGTTTTTAGCCTTGGCCTGTGCAATTCTTTCTGCAACAAATTCCTCGGTCAATGCTGCAGGTTGGGTGGCGAGCCCCATCGGCTCTGTCGGCATTTCACCGCGACTCAGGGGCCGTTTCTGTGGTTCTTGTGCATCCATCAACAAATAGACTTCGTTTTGCAAAACGGCATTCAGCTGCACAAATAATTTGAGCTTGGTCGTGGTTTCAAATAAACGCTGCGTGAGGCGGCTGGATACAGCCAATAGAAATTGCGCAGCCAGTTCTGGCTCTTCGCTCAACATCTTTTTCATGGCCGTGCTCGACAACACAGCAACGGCAAGCTCTGTGGTTGCGATGCAAGCTGCTGAGCGCGCGTTGCCGCTCAGAAGACCCATTTCACCAATCAGACTCCCCTCGCCCAAAACCGTGATCACGATGGGTTCAGACAGGCCAGAAGCTTTGCTCTCAACGCGCACATCACCTGAGAGGATCAGCATGATGAAATCATTGCTGGCTTTTTCACCTTCTCGAATCAAGGTCGCGCCTGCCTTAATGCGTTTAGGCTTCATGTAGCGCACGACACGACGCGCGTTGGTAAACGTGAACTGCCCCAAGGCAGATTCCGTCACCAACAGACGAGCTGCATCTTTTTCAGAAATTGTGTGAATGGCATCCAGGCTGCTGTGCATTCACTATTCTATGCCGCAGCCCTTTGATTTGCCAACAATCGCACAAAGTTGTTGCTGCAAGACACAAGCCTGTTTCGGTAAATCGCCGACACCGTGATTTATATGGCGAGTTCGCCGCATTTCTAAGAATGTGTCAGCAAGCGCATCCTCATAATTCAATGAAATCCCTTCTATGAATATGCTGAACTACCCTTCTTCCTCCCCACGCTTGCAATCTAGCATCCTGTCTCTCAGCCTTTGTTTGCTGACTGCATGTCAGACCCCACCACCGCCAGTCGCTGCCGCACCTGCACCAGCTCCGATAGCTGTGTATAAAGGACCCACGCTTTCCATTGAACAAAGTGACCGAGGCGTGCAGGTTTTTCTACCCAGCAGTGTGCTGTTTGATTCGGGAAAAGCCGAGCTCAAACTGAGCGAAGCAGGTCCTTATCTAGACCGTGTCGCTCAACTACTCAAAACCAAAAGTCAGAAGAAAATCTCCATTGAAGGGCACACCGACAATGCCGGTGCAGTGGCTGCAAATCAAAAATTATCTGAGCAACGGGCCGATTCATTGCTGGTTGCACTGAAAGAGCGGGGTGTCCCGGCAGAGCGCATGGCGACTGCTGGCTATGCCTTCAACCGCCCCATCGCATCAAATGCCAATGAAGAAGGGCGCAAACTCAATCGCCGTGTCGAGGTGCTGATTCTTGAAGAGACGCTGGCCAATATCACGCAAGGCGAGCCTGCCAACGCATTTAACTCAGCCTGGGATCAACTTCGCAAAATGGTTGAAGCTGGCATTGTCAAACCTGTGGAATCAGCCAAATGATTGAAAAACTGCATTCACAAGATCGCCGCCAGTGGCTTCGCTCGATGAGCCTGACTGCGACTGCGATGACCGCATCTTATGCTGGTGCTCAAACCGTTTTACCCAAAAAACCTGCGATAGGTAAGATCGGGTTGGCTTTGGGTGCGGGCTCGGCGCGCGGCTTTGCCCATATCGGCGTTTTGAAATCACTGGATCAAGCTGGCATTCGCGCGGATGTCATCGCGGGCGCGAGCGCAGGTGCCTTGGCCGGCATTTTTTATGCCGCTGGATTCACGCCTTGGCAAATGGAGGAAGTTGCGTTGAAGGTGCGGGATGTGGACGTGGCTGATTTCAGTAACGCCAGCAAGCGCGGCATGTTTGCTGGCGAAGCATTGCAAAGACTCGTCAACGAGTATTGCCGAGGTGCCAAGCTCGAACAACTCAAATTGCCCTACGCGGCAGTCGCAACCAACCTCAAATCTGGCGAAGCTGTGATGTTACGCACTGGCGATGCGGGCATGGCTGTTCGCGCATCGTGCTCCATTCCCGGTGTGTTTGTGCCCGCGATGGTGGAGGGTCAAGAGCTGGTGGACGGTGGATTAACCAGCCCCTTGCCTGTCAAGGAAGCGCGCAGTTTAGGGGCAGATTTTGTGATTGCTGTCGATGTTGGCTCCAAACCGCAAAACAATGTGAGCGCTGGTTTGTATGAGGTATTGCTTCAGAGCTTTGAGATCATGGGACGCGCGCTCACTCAGGCCGCCGCCTTACAAGCTGACCTTGTGATCCGCCCCGACACTCTCAAATACTCGAGCACAGATTTCAGTGCACGCAAAGACATCATTCAAGCTGGCTATGAAGCCACTCAAAAGATGTTGCCTCAAATCATTGCCAAGATCGGTGAGAATCGCCTGAAAAAGCGACAAGGCTAAGCTGGTCAACAGAAACAAAAAAAGCCACTAAATATCAGTGGCTTTTTTAGCGAAAACGCTTCACTTCTTCTGGCGAAACTTACGCAGCGCTGCAATCTGAGCAGCCATGACAGCCAGCTCGCTTTGTGCTTTGGCCAAATCGAGTTCGCCTTTGGCATTTTTCAAAGCTTCTTCAGCGGCTTGACGCGCTGTGTTAGCTTTGGCTTCATCCAGATCGCCGCCACGAATTGCGGTGTCCGACAAGACGGTCACGCAGCCGGGCTGCACTTCGAGAATACCGCCAGCCACGAAGATGAACTCTTCTGTGCCATCGGCCTTTTCAATGCGCACCGAGCCTGCCTTGATGCGGGTGATCAAAGGGGTGTGGCGCGGATAAATGCCCAACTCACCGGCTTCGCCAGGCAAAGCCACAAACTTGGCTTCGCCCGAGAAGATGGATTGCTCGGCACTGACCACATCAACGTGAATGGTGCTCATGGCAATCCTTTAAGCGGCGGCCAATTTCTTGGCTTTTTCGAAGGCTTCGTCTATTCCGCCGACCATGTAGAAAGCCTGCTCTGGGAGCGCATCGCACTCGCCGTTGACGATCATCTTAAAGCCGCGAATGGTTTCTGCCAGCGTAACATATTTACCAGGCGAGCCGGTGAACACTTCAGCCACGTGGAAAGGCTGGGAGAGGAAACGCTGAATCTTACGAGCGCGTGCCACAGCCAATTTGTCTTCAGGTGCGAGATCGTCCATGCCCATGATGGCGATGATGTCGCGCAGTTCGCGATAACGCTGCAAAGTGCCCTGTACAGCGCGAGCGGTCTCATAATGATCTGCACCCACCACCACCGGATCGAGCTGGCGGCTGGTGGAATCCAAGGGATCCACGGCAGGATAGATACCGAGCGAGGCGATGTCGCGAGACAACACCACAGTCGAATCCAAGTGAGCAAAGGTGGTGGCTGGAGAAGGATCGGTCAAATCGTCAGCAGGCACATACACGGCCTGAATGGAGGTGATCGAGCCGACTTTGGTGGAGGTGATGCGCTCTTGCAAGCGGCCCATCTCTTCAGCCAGCGTAGGCTGGTAGCCCACGGCGGAAGGCATACGACCCAAGAGCGCGGACACTTCCGTGCCGGCCAAGGTGTAGCGATAGATGTTATCTACGAAGAAGAGAACGTCTTTGCCTTCATCGCGGAAAGATTCAGCGATGGTCAAGCCAGTGAGCGCGACGCGCAGACGGTTGCCTGGTGGCTCGTTCATCTGGCCGTAGACCATGGCGACTTTGGAGTTTTCGAGATTCTCGAGATCCACCACTTTGGAGTCAGCCATCTCGTGATAGAAGTCGTTGCCCTCACGGGTACGCTCGCCCACGCCTGCAAACACGGACAAGCCGCTGTGCGCCTTGGCAATGTTGTTGATGAGTTCCATCATGTTCACGGTCTTGCCCACGCCAGCGCCGCCGAACAAGCCGACCTTGCCGCCTTTAGCAAACGGGCACACCAAGTCAATCACCTTGATGCCGGTTTCTAGCAGCTCTTGTGAAGGGCTGAGTTCGTCGTATGTGGGGGCTTTGCGGTGAATCGAAGCAGTCAGCTCAGCATTCACAGGGCCGCGCTCGTCAATTGGGTTGCCCAGCACATCCATGATGCGGCCGAGTGTGGCTTTGCCCACGGGCACCATGATGGAGTTGCCAGAGTTGGTGACGACCATGCCGCGGCGCAAGCCATCGGATGAGCCCAGCGCAATGGTGCGGACAATGCCGTCGCCCAATTGCTGCTGCACCTCCAAGGTCAGCGCGGTGCCGTCCATCTTGAGTGCGTCGTATACGCGTGGCATTTTGTCGCGTGGAAATTCCACGTCAACGACAGCGCCGATGCACTGTACGATTTTGCCTTGAACGCCTGAGCCTGAGTTAGCTTGAGCCATTTGTTTGCTCCAATTAAATTAAAACTTGTTGCTTGAGAATTGTTGGAATGGACTTGCGCGCTTAACCACTGATTGCGGCTGCGCCCGAGACGATCTCAGACAGTTCTTTGGTGATGGCGGCCTGGCGGGTCTTGTTGTAGATCAGCTTCAGTTCACCAATCACGCTACCTGCGTTGTCGGTGGCGGCCTTCATGGCCACCATGCGAGCGGCATGCTCAGAGGCCATGTTTTCAGCCACGGCCTGATAGACCAATGCTTCCACATAACGCACGAGCAGATCATCGATCACGGTTTGCGCATCCGGCTCGTAGATGTAATCCCACGCATGTTGGTTACCTGCTGCTTTCGATTCCGCTTGCATCTGCGCTTTTGATAAAGGCAACAGCAGATCCACCGTGGGCACTTGGCTCATGGTGCTGGCAAACTTGTTGTAGCAGAGGTAAACCGCGCTGACTTCGCCTGCGGCATACGCATCGAGCATCACCTTCATCGGGCCAATGAGCTTGTCCAGATGCGGGCGATCACCCAAATGCGTGATGTGGGAGATGACTTTTGCGCCGACACGGTTCAAAAAGCCCAAGCCCTTGCCGCCAATGGCGACTGCTTTAGGCGTTTTGCCACTGGATTGCGCTTCGCGCAATTTGATGGTCACGGCACGCAGCAAATTGGTATTTAAACCGCCGCACAAGCCCTTGTCTGTGGTTACCACGATGAAGCCGATCGACTGGCCGTCGTTCTTCTTCATGAAGGTGTGCACGTACTCTGGATTGGCTTGGCCGAGGTTGTTGGCGATTGAGCGAATTTTTTCGCTGTAAGGCCGTGCTGCGCGCATCCGCTCCTGCGCCTTGCGCATTTTGGAGACCGAGATCATTTCCATGGCCTTGGTGATCTTCTTGGTGTTTTCCACCGATTTGATCTTGGTGCGTAGTTCCTTGCCTGATGCCATTGTTGACTCCTAGGGTGTGGTCAAGTATGGAATTAAGCGAAGGTTTTCTTGAATGCAGCCACGGCGGCCATCAATTCGGCTTCAGCATCTTTGTCCAGCGCTTTGCTGCTCTCAATTTTGGCAAGCATAGGGGCATGCTTGTCTTTGAGATAGCTTTGCAGGCCAGACTCGAAGCTCAAGATTTTCTTGACTTCGATATCGTCCATGAAGCCCTTGTTCACGGCAAACAGCGTTGCGCCCATCGTGCTGATGGATTGCGGACTGTATTGCTTTTGCTTCAAGAGTTCGGTCACGCGAGCCCCGCGGTCGAGCTGCTTGCGGGTGGCTTCGTCCAGATCAGAGGCGAACTGCGCGAAAGCGGCCAATTCACGGTACTGCGCCAAATCGGTACGGATACCGCCGGATTGGCCTTTGATGATCTTGGTCTGAGCTGCACTACCCACGCGAGACACCGAGATACCGGCGTTGATCGCAGGGCGGATGCCGGCGTTGAACAAAGAAGTTTCCAAGAAGATCTGGCCGTCGGTGATCGAGATCACGTTGGTTGGCACGAAGGCAGACACGTCACCCGCTTGCGTTTCAATGATGGGCAGAGCAGTGAGCGAACCGGTTTTGCCTTTGACCGCGCCTTTGGTGAAGGCTTCCACATAATCCGCATTCACGCGAGCTGCGCGCTCAAGCAAACGGCTGTGCAGATAAAACACGTCGCCAGGATAGGCTTCGCGGCCTGGTGGGCGGCGCAGCAGCAAAGACACTTGGCGATACGCCACAGCTTGCTTAGACAAATCGTCATACACGATCAGCGCGTCTTCACCACGGTCACGGAAGTATTCGCCCATGGTGCAGCCAGAGTAGGCCGACACATATTGCATCGCGGCAGACTCAGAGGCTGATGCGGCTACAACGATGGTGTATTCCATCGCGCCAGCTTGCTCAAGCGCACGCACCACGTTTTTGATCGACGAGGCTTTTTGGCCAATCGCGACATAAACGCAGGTCATATTTTGACCTTTTTGGTTAATGATCGCGTCAATCGCCACGGCGGTTTTGCCGGTCTGGCGGTCGCCAATAATAAGTTCACGTTGACCGCGACCTACGGGGACCATCGAGTCAATCGACTTCAAACCCGTTTGCATCGGCTGATCCACCGACTGACGCGCGATCACGCCGGGCGCGACCTTCTCAATCACGTCGGTCATCTTGGCATTGATCGGGCCTTTGCCATCAATCGGCTGACCGAGCGCGTTGACCACGCGGCCAATCAGCTCAGGACCCACAGGCACTTCCAAAATGCGACCGGTGCATTTGACCACATCGCCTTCGGAGATGTGCTCGTTTGCGCCCAAAATCACGGAGCCGACAGAATCACGCTCCAAATTCAGCGCGAGGCCGAAAGAGGGTGTGCCATCGGGCGCGGGGGGGAATTCGAGCATCTCGCCCTGCATCGCATGGGACAAGCCATGCACGCGGACGATACCGTCGGTCACGGAGACCACGGTGCCTTGGTTGCGGACGTCTGTTTGACCAGACAGGCCTTCGATGCGGCTTTTCAGCAGCTCGGAGATTTCTGCGGGATTGAGTTGCATGGCTCTTATCCTTTTCTTTCAAGTTGCGTTGTTGGCTTCAAGCCAGCAGCGCTGTTTTCATCTGTTCCAAGCGGGATTGCACTGAAGTGTCGAGCACCTCGTCGCCCACCACCACACGAATGCCGCCGATCAACTCGGGGACGAGCTGTACTTTCGTATTCAGCTTACGGCCAAAGCGTTTCTCAAGCAAAGCACTCACATCGGCCAGCGCTGCACCTTCAATCGGGAAGGCGCTTTGCACCAGCGCATCAGAGCTACCGCTTTGCGCATTTTTCAAAGCGCGAAACTGGGCTGCGATTTCAGGCAAAGCGCTCACGCGACCGTTGTCGATCACGGTGTCAAGGAAGTTTTTGCCCTGCTCTGGTAACGTGACTTTGGCCACGTTGGAAAGCACCTCAAACACCTGCGCAGCGCTGGTGTTAGGGTTGGCAGCAAAATCTTGCAGTTGCGCATTGCTGGCCACTTGTGCCAATGGCTGAAGCCAAGCATCAGCGGCAGCTAAATCAGCGCGGGCGGCCTTGAAGAGGG
>JANMDE010000535.1:0-17243 GCA_031376105.1 Variovorax sp.
GCCGACGACGGCTGCTTATGTGGTGATTGCCAGAAAGCTACTGAGGATCGCTTTTGTGATCTGGCACAGCAATCAGCTGTTTGATCCAGCAAAAGTCATGAAATCGCCGCAAAGCGCTTGACTTTGAACATAGAACCTGCGTGAGATAACCCAAGCGCAGGTGGGCATCGAAGGCCGGCGTGAGCGAGGGGAGTTCCAATCTCAAAGCGCTAACATGCTGGAGATAGTTACGCTGGGCTAGCGAAGATCACAAGAGTAGCTGTCAGGCCGCGAGTTTGAGGGATTGCGATTGACTGATGTTGGGTACCCCCGTCTGAAGGCAATCGCAATGCCTCAAACTTGCAGCCGCTCTACCCAAAACGAAGCCTTCCAAACGCTAACAGCACAGCAAAATTACTATTAAAATAGTAGCAAACTAATCAGTAAATACAAGGGCAATACGCCATTTCGACAACTAAAAACAGAGCTGTGAGATATGATCAACACATCAAATCCACGCATCATCTCAACGCATCAGAATGAACACCGCAGAATCCTCCGCCACCGCCAATGTCCTCGCCCTCGCCGCCATCTCACTCTGGGCTTTGCTGGCTTGGCTGGGTATCTCGCTTGCGCATGTGCCGCCGTTTTTGCTCACCGGCGTGGCGCTGCTGGTGGGCAGCGTGATTGCCTTGCCACTGATGGTTCAAAAAGGGCGGCTGGACTTGCGCGCTTGGAAGATGCCTTGGCCGCATTTGGCGCTGGGTGTGTATGGCCTGTTTGGCTTTCACTTCTTGCTTTTCATCGCGCTGCGCCACGCGCCACCGGTGCAAGCGAATTTGGTGAACTATCTTTGGCCGCTGGGCATTGTGGTGATGGCGCCGCTTTTTTTGCCCGGCGTCAAGCTCAAAGCCGTGCATCTGCTGGCTGCAGGCATGGGCTTTGCGGGCGCGTGCATTGCTATTTTGGGCAGCAAAGGCGCTGCTGCCGATACAGGATTTGCCTGGGGCTACATCCCCGCAGCTGGCAGCGCCTTCATTTGGGCAAGCTATTCGCTCATGACCAAGCGCCTCGCGCTGCAAGGCAAAAGCTATCCGACAGCTGCCATTGGCCTCTTTGGCATCGCCAGCGGCCTGCTCTCGCTGATCTGCCATATGCTGCTGGAGCCGCGCGTGGCGTTGAGCGGGCAAGACGGGCTCTTGCTTGTCGCGATGGGTATTGGCCCGCTGGGCGCGGCTTTTTATTTGTGGGATGCAGCCCTGAAGCGCGGCGACGCACGCCAGATTGGCATCTTGAGCTACATCACGCCGTTGGCCTCCACCGCCCTCCTGCTCATCGTCACAGGCCAGCCCTTGAGCTGGAGCATCGGCTTGGCCGCAACCTTGATTGTGGGCGCGGCGGTGTTGGGGATGCGTACTTGAGGAATTATCTGCTATAAAAAAAGCAGCAAACTATATAGTTTCTATAACGGCCAATCGACGATCTGCCCCTTAAAAATTCCTCAAAGCACCCCCGGGCTCCAGCCCAGCAGCCCCGCCACCCAGTTCATCGCCAGCCCTGCTAAGGCGCAAGCGATGGAGGCCGCGATCATGGCGAGAATGCCGATGCGGTGGGTGTCTTTGGCGCTGCTGGCGGTTTGACTGCCGGGCCAGGCAAACAATACGGCAGACAATGCGCAGACCGCGCCCAGCACCGCCGCTTGACCCAACGCGCGCAGCCATGCCAATGGTGAGGTGCTGGCCAAAATGGTGGTGAGCACGCTGCGCAAATCGCCCACCGCCAAGACCAGCTCGGCCAAAACGCCAAACAACAAGCTGAACGTCACCAGCAAGCAGGCGCAGGCCGCGCAAAGAAAAGCATGCGCCAGAATTTGCGGCACTGCCAAAGCCGCCACGCGCCGATCCCGCAGCTCAGGCTTGTCCGAAAACTGCCCCGCCGCATGCAACTCCACATAACGCAGCGCCATGGCCGGCGCGTTCAGCATGCAGAGCACTTGCGCGCACACCATCGGTGCCGCCTGCACCACCCAAATTGGCCACAGGTTGGTCAAAATCCGCTCGGCCTGTTCACGCAGCGAAGCGGGCAACACGATGAAGATCATCACCGCTGCGATCAGCGAGAGCACCAGCACGATGGGCATCGTCTCGTCCAGCTCGCGATACAGCTCTTCTTTTAGGCGCTCACGAATTTGCGGCACGCGCCAGCAGCCGTGATAGCGCCAGAGGCCGCAGGCCGCTGCCCAGCGCACGCGCAGGGGTGACACCAAGAGCGCATTGACGCTCAGCTTGAGCGGTTCAGACCCGCGTGAGCTGGCTGGTTGCGGTGAGGCCGACCCACTCATGGCGCAACGCTGGGTGTGCGGGTATCCGGCGCGGCAGTCGGTGATGTTGGCGCTACGGCGCTGCCTGCTTTGGCAGGGTCGGCGTTTTTCACAAAAGTAGACACTGGCCAGGTTTTCTTCGCGCCATCGGTGATCAGAGCCGCATCTTGTGCAGCCGCGCGTGCGGCGCGCACGGCAGGCGGCACATCGCCCTTGATCTCGGTCACCATTTGGCGTACATCTTGGGTGATCAGCTTGACGTTGTCCGCCGCGGCTTGCGCGCTGGTTAAAGCTTCTTTCACTTTCTCCATCGTGGGCGGCATGTCTTTTTCCAAGGCAGCCAGGCTGTTGCGCGCAGAGGTGGCGGCAGCCTCGGCCTGATCGGTGATCTTGCGCACATCTTGCATCAGCGCCACGCTGTCTTTGTCCAGCCGCTGCGCCACATTGCCCGCCGAATTGCCCATGTTTTTCAGCTGGCCGCTCATGGCTTCCATGTTGGCCAACACGGTGGTGACGGAGGCGCGAATATCTTTACGCATTTCCGCGGCTTCCCCGGTGAGCTTTTTCGTGTCGTCCAGAATCGGTTCCATTTTGCCGATGGCCACCGCAAGTTTCTCCACAGCCACTTTAACTGTGCCCATCACGTCTTCCAGCTCATTGCCCACATCCATCGGCAGCATTGCGCCTTGCGCGAGGCGCTGGCCTGCGCGGTCTCCCGGCAACAACTCGATGAATTTGCCGCCAATCGGGCCATCGCGCCCAAAGCGGGCGCTGGCATCTTTGCCGAGGAGCGGCAGGCGCTCACTCACAATGCGCAATCGCGCGCGCACATTGAGTTGCGGATCGAGCACGATGTCGTCCACATCGCCAATCTTGAAGCCTTTCAGGCGCACCGGCGTGCCAATTTGCACGCCACTGGCGCCGGGCAGCTCCACAAACACATGGGTCATGGGCGTAAACCAACCCTGCCGCCAAGCGGACAAGCCCATCAAGACGATGGCGGAGATCACGGCCAGCGCCAACCAAAAGCGCCCCGGATTCTTTCGCGCCACCTCAGCCATGTCATGGTCAAGCAGCGCAGCGACGTCACCCTCTAGACCGGACGGCTTTGGCACAGGGGGTGGAGATGTGGGCTCTGTCATCATCCCAGCATAACGCAAGACAGTGGTGCTCGCGATGACAGGGGAAACGGAGTGTTGCTTAAACGAGCTCGGGCATCCTCTCCTGTGGCGCAGATTGCGCTTGGCGCTGAGCTTGCCTTTGCGCTTGCGTGAGCCCGCCATAGCCCCAATCACCCGCCGGAAGTTCGCGAACGATCACGTAACTGGCTTCATGCAAATTGCCCAGCAAGCCGCGAAGCAGCGCGTGCGCCTCATGCACAAATTCCTGCTTTTCTTGCGCGGTGTTCGTGCCCGCGGTGATGTCGATGGCCAAACAGGCGATGGCCTGATTCGCGGTCACGCCGCCGACGCAAAAGCGCGCGGCGGGCAAGTCTTCAATCATCACGGCTGTGACCTCTCGGCGTTTGCGCAAGACGCGCGCCGTGAGATCGGTGAGCTGCGCCGCGAGAGCAGCGTAGTGCTGCGGATTGTGCAGCGGGGCAATGCGCAGACTAAGAGAGGGCACGGCCGGCTCAATGCAAGTGCTGGGCGCGGTGGCCACTGAGCTGCACCCGCGCCAAGCGGCGCAGCGCGCGGCAATAAGATGTTTGCATAATTTGCAACAAGTGGTGGATCGTGGTGGGCATGATGAACTCCTTAACTCGCCGCAAACACTGAAGCGATGGGTGAACTGTAGGTTTTGCTGGCCTACTTGGAAAGCGCAAAAGGCGCATAATGCTATTGCAATAAACGCAAAAGCGTTTGAAAGCTCACATCATGGATTTAGACGATCTTCACACCTTCATTCGCGTGACAGAACTTGGCTCGCTCTCGGGAGCGGCACGGGAGCGTGATGCGCCCGTGAGTCAAATCTCTAGGGCTTTGGCGCGTCTGGAAGCATTGCACAAGGTGCGGCTTTTGCACCGCAGCACGCATTCGCTTTCGCTCACAGAAGCCGGGCAATCGCTGTTGGAGCATGGCAAGCGCATGCTGGCTAACTATGCGCAGTTTGAGGCGGATGTTGGAACCGGCGCGCAGATCACAGGCATGGTGAATTTAGCGGCGAGCCCGGCAATGGCTCAGTATCTGATCGTGCCCAGCCTGCCCGCGCTTGCCAAGCAGCATCCGCACTTAAGTATCGAGCTGCATGTGGACGACCGCATGATGGACATGGCTCAGCTCGGCATTGATTTGGCCATTCGCACTGGCGATCCGGGTTCAGACACGCTGGTAGCGCGCAAAATCGGCGAGCATGGCCGAAGGCTTTACGCCACGCCGGACTACATTGCCGCGCATGGCATGCCGCGCACGCTCAGCGACTTAGAGCAGCATGCTTTGATCACCAACAGTGCGCAGCCGATTCTGAATCGCTGGCCTTTCAAGATTGACGGTCAGCGTGTGATTCACATCGCCCGAGGAAACTACCGATCCAATTCAAGCGGCACCGTCATGGCCATGGCTCTTGCCGGCATAGGCATTGTGCGCAGCAATACAGCAATTTGCGAGCCGATGGTGGCGTGCGGGCAGCTCGTTCGCGTCATGGATGATCTGGTGGAATGCGTCACCGTGCCGATTCAAGCGGTCATGCTGCAAGAGCGCCACCGCGCGCCCAAGATTCGCGCTTGTATTGATTTTTTTGCGCAGTGGCTTGCCTCGTCAGGCGCGATTCAGGACAATCCTTACAATGCATCCTGAAGGTAGAGCGAGTCGCTGAACAAGTCGCTGTAGGAGACAAACACCATGCGCATCCTGATTGCTGAAGACGACCAAGTGTTGGCGGATGGGCTTTTGCGCGCTTTGCGCAGCTCGGGCGCGGCGGTGGACCACGTGACCGACGGCATCCAAGCCGATGCGGCGCTGATGACGAACACCGAGTTTGATCTGCTCATTCTTGATCTGGGCCTGCCCAAGTTGCATGGGCTTGAAGTGTTGAAGCGGCTGCGTGGGCGCGGCTCCTCCCTGCAAGTGTTGATTCTCACCGCCTCAGATAGCGTGGAAGAGCGTGTCAAAGGCCTCGACTATGGTGCCGACGATTACATGGCCAAGCCCTTCGCGCTGGAAGAGCTGGAAGCGCGTGTGCGGGCGCTCACGCGGCGCACCGCCGGCAGTGCCAGCACCCTCATCAAGCATGGGCCGCTCACTTACGATCAGTCGGGCCGCGTGGCCACGATAGACGGCAAGATGATTGATTTGTCGGCACGCGAGATCAGTTTGCTAGAAATCTTGCTGGCGCGCTCGGGGCGCTTGGTCAGTAAAGACCAGCTGGTGGAGCGCTTGTGTGAGTGGGGCGAAGAGGTGAGCAACAACGCCATTGAGGTGTATATCCACCGCTTGCGCAAGAAGATCGAGAAAGGCCCGATTCGCATCGCCACGGTGCGCGGCTTGGGCTATTGCCTAGAAAAAATCCCTGCTTGAAGCAGGCCGTGGCCGGATTGCTTTGAGCGCAAGCGTGTGACCGCCGCCACCATTCCATGACCTTATGCCGCCCTCGCGCCATCTTCACGCCGCATTGACGCTATGGCCATGAAAATCTTTCAACGTGAGCAGCGCAGTCTGTTTGGCGAAATCTTGGACTGGATGCTCACGCCTCTGCTGGTGTTGTGGCCAGCCAGCTTGGTGCTGACTTGGCTGGTGGCTCAGGGTATCGCGGGCGGCCCGTTTGACCGCGCCCTGGAATACAACACCCAGGCGCTATCGCAGCTGGTGACCGTGCAGCAGGGCAAAGCCTTTTTTAATTTGCCTGCGCCCGCGCGCGAGATTTTGCGGGCCGACGAAGATGACTTGGTCTATTACCAAGTGCTCGGCCTGCGCGGTGAATACTTAAGCGGTGAGCGTGATCTGCCCTTGCCGCCGGATGACGATATGGTCGAGACAGGGCGCGTGAAGTTGCGCGACGATGAGTATCGTGGGCAGGAAGTTCGCGTGGCTTGGCTCTACACACGGGCTGAGACGGTGCAAAGCGGCTCTGGCCAAAAGCTAGAGGGCAAGCCCATCTTGATTCAAGTGGCCGAGACGCGGGAAAAGCGGGCGCGCTTGGCCACGGAAATCGTCAAAGGTGTGCTGCTGCCGCAGTTTGTGGTGTTGCCACTCGCAGTGTTCTTGGTGTGGCTGGCACTGGCGCGTGGTATTCGGCCACTGCATCAGCTGGAAGAGCGCATCCGCGCTCGCCGCCCCGATGATTTGAGCCCGATCGATACGCAGGCGGTGCCTGTGGAGGTGAGTCCGTTGGTGGATTCCGTGAATGTTTTGTTTGAGCGCGAGCGCAAATCACTGGCCGCGCAGCGGCGCTTTTTGGCGGATGCCGCGCATCAGCTGAAAACACCTTTAGCGGGCTTGCGCATGCAGGCGGACTTGGCCTTGCGCGCACAAACCAGCGAAGCCGAGCTGAAGCTATCGCTCAAGCAAATCAGCCGCGCCAGCGTGAGCGCCACGCGCACAGTGAATCAGCTGTTGGCGCTCGCGCGGGCAGAAGGTAGCGGCCAGAGCCTGCCAAGGCAAACCGTGGATGTGGCGCAGTTGGTGATTGACGTGGTGCGCGATGCGTTGCCGCGTGCGATGGAGCGAAATTTTGATCTCGGATATGAAGGCTTGGAGGCGGGCGATGCCAGCGCTGTGATCGAGGGCTACCCAGCGTTGCTGATCGAGCTGGTACGCAATTTGGTAGACAACGCACTGAATTATGTGCCCAGCAGCCCAGAGCGCCCCGGCATTATCACGCTGCGTGTTTTGGCAGATCCGTTTGGTGATGTGCTGGTGCTACAGGTGGAAGACAACGGCCCCGGCATTCCGATCGCTGAGCGCGAGCTGGTGTTACAGCCGTTTTACCGCCGCCTAGGTCAAGAGGCCGATGGCTCGGGGCTGGGCTTAGCCATCGTGGCAGAAATTGCGCAGCGCCATGGCGCGAAGTTGAGCATTGATGATGTCGACGACAAGGCGGCGATGCCTGGCGTGTGTTTTGGGCTGCGTTTTACACGGCAGGTAGAAACGCATGGCAAAAACAGCATTTTTCCCTTATAATATATAGATAGCTTGCTATGAAATTAATAGTGCAGTGGGCGTGAGTCAGCCGTTCAGCCAGTCTTGTAAAATACAGCTATCCGCAATTTATGAGGTTTCGCCATGTCTGCACCCCACAACACCGATCATTCCGCTGATCATTCTGATGCACCACAAGATGGCGTGGAAGCCATCGTGCCTTTGATGCCCATCGTGCTGCCTGTGATGGGCGCTGTGCTGATGTTTTTGCTGGCTTTCATTGCGGTGTTTATGGCCTGATCCGCAGCATCTGTCTCGGCGCTTCAGCCGAAGACCACCTTCCAAAGCGCCTTCACGGCGCTTTGTTCGTTTTGCAGCGTGCTTGGGTCAATTTGGGGCGTTTGCTCATCTAAGCGCGCCAAATGTTGGGCGCGGCGCAGTTGGCGATACGCATTGGCGGCATCATCGCCCAGTTGGCCCGGCAACAGGTTCAATTGCTGGGCGGTATGAAGCAGGGCAATATTGCCGCTATTGACACGTAACTCAGCGTGCTCAGCCGATGCCGAGAGTACGAGATACTGCACAGCAAACTCCACATCCACCATGCCGCCTGCGCTGTGTTTGACATCAAACCGTCCTTCGCTGACGCGGTGCGCCTGCATCACGCGCGCGCGCATCGCCAAGATTTCTGCTTTCAGAGCAACGGTATCGCGCGATGAGGCCAATACCGCTTCTCGGATGCGATCAAAGCGAGCAGCCAGCGCAGGCGCCGCCCACACACATCGCGCCCGCGTCATGGCCTGATGCTCCCAAGTCCAAGCGGTGTTGCTGCCGCGCTGGGTTTGGTAATCTTCAAAAGCCTCGATGGACGTGACAAGCAGCCCTGCATTGCCGTTGGGGCGTAGCGCGGTGTCAATGTCATACAAATCGCCCTGAGCTGTTTTCGTGGACAGCCAACTGATCAGCTTGCGCACCAGGCGGCCATACAAAGCGTTGGCCTCGCTATGTGGATCGTCATAGAGGCACACAATGTCCAAATCGCTGCCATAACCTAGCTCTTTGCCGCCCAGTTTGCCGTAAGCAATGATGGCAATGCGCGGTTGATCCACGTGGCGCTCTTTGATAAATTCCCAAGCCCATTGGATGCTCACCCGCAGAATGGTATCCGCCAGTGCGCTCAAATCATCCGCCACCTGCTCGACTGAGATGCGATTTTCCAAATCGCGCACGAGAATGCGAAACAGCTCGGCTTGTTGCGCCCGGCGCAGCAGGGCCATCAGGCTTTCTTCATCACCCTGTCCGCTGCTCTGCAAAGCCGCACGGCGCTGTTGCAATTCTTGCGCAAACTGCGGCGCATCAAAGCGCTCGGCCAAAATACTCTCACTGGCCAGCTCGTCAATCACCCCCGGATGCTGCATCAAATAGCGCTGCGGCCAACGCGCCGCACCTAATACGCGAAGCAGCCGTTCATGCACCGCCGGACGTTCCAGCAGCAACGCCAAATAGGCTTCACGGCGAAGAAGTGGCTCTAGCCAGTCGGCAAAGCGCAGCGCAGCGGTTTCGGTCACCACGCCTTCACGCAGCCACTGCGCCATGCGCAGCACGAGCCTAGATAAGCGCTGTCTAGATTCTTCTTTTAAGCTTTGGATGCGTGGATGATCTTGCCATTGCTGCACGCGTGCCTGCACTGCCGCAGGCATTCCCACTAGCGCGTCGGCCAAAGCATTCGGATGGGTCGCTGCGCTGTTGGTGCCACAGCCTTTGCAAGGGGTACCTTGACCGAGCAGCTTGTCAAATTCGCTGGCAATCAGCTCGCGGTGGGTATCAAGCGCCGTGAGAAAGGCGCAGCAATCGGCGTGTCCCATGCTACGCGCGAGCCAATCGCAGTCTTCATCTTGTGTGGGCAGGATGTGGGTTTGCTGGTCATCCAGATATTGAATGCGGTGCTCGGTGCGGCGCAGAAATTCATAGGCTGTAGCAAGCGCTTGTGCCGTGGCCAGCGGCATCAGGCCGGAAGCAGAGATGCGCTGCAGTGCTTTGAGCGTGGGCCGTGTGCATAGCTCAGGAAACTGCCCGCCGCGCACCACCTGCAAAAGCTGCACAATGAATTCCAACTCTCGAATACCGCCGCGAGAAAGCTTCACGTCATTGGCGCGCTCTGGCCTGCCCGCCGCGCGGCGGCTGGCGTGATCACGTATCTGGCTATGCAATTGGCGCAGCGCCTCAAACACGCCGTAATCTAGGTAGCGCCGATACACGAAGGGGCTGACCACATCATGCAATGCATGCGCTTCAGTGATCGCGCCGGTGTGTGCTACGACACGGCTTTTGAGCCAGGCAAAACGCTCCCACTCGCGGCCACTCAGGAGGAAATAGTCTTCCAGTGCCGCCAGCGACACGGCGGCAGGCCCAGAATTGCCGTGCGGGCGCAGCGCCAGATCAATCCTAAACACAAACCCATACTCACTCACATCAGCCAAAAGTTGGCATACCCCCCGCACCACTTTCTGAAAATACTCATGGTTACTGATGCTGTTGCGTTGCTGGGCATCAGCGCCTGTGGTTTGGCCTTCGTGTGAATACACAAAGATCAAATCAATGTCACTCGACACGTTCAGCTCACGCGCCCCCAACTTGCCCATGCCCACGATCCATAGCTGGCTTGTCTGCCCAGTTTCACTTTGCGGCATGCCGTGCAAGGCTTGCATATCGGCCTGCACTTGCGTTAATGCCACATTCAGTGACCATTCAGCCAGCGTTGTCATGGCAGCCGTGATCTCGGCCAAAGGCGCGTCGTGATCACAGTCAAGAGTGATGAGCCGTTCCATCACCAGTGCCCGTGTGATGCGTAGGCTGGCGGCCATAGCATGGTTTTTTTGTAGCGCAGCGTAACACGGCGGCAAGCTTGTCGCGCTGGGGAGTCCAGCAGGCAGCAGGGGCAGCACAGCCTCAAACCGGCGGCGCACGCGCGCGGCATAGCGCGAGAAACTTGAGGGCGCGGCCAGACTCAATGCAGATATGGCCTCGGATACGGATGCAGATGAATTCAACTGACTCACGACACCTGAGGCCAGCGAGCCCGTCATAATTGCGTTGTCAGCCTCAAGCATGTCAAGTACCACATCCATCGTGTCGCCATCCGACTCCACCAGCATTTTGCCAATACAGTCCAGAAGACTGCGTTTGCTCATTGGCTTGGCTTCACTGCTTTGGTGGTGCAGTGCCGCTTTGGCTGGGCTCTTTGCGCTGGCGTGGATTGCGATTTATGGTTTGATTGTGCCGCGAATTGGAGATTTTCGCCCACAGCTGGAAAATAGGCTGAGTGCGGCCTTGGGTGTCCCGTTGCGCATCGGCGCGATTCAGGCGCGCGTGGATGGCCTGATGCCTCAGTTTGAGATGAGCCAAGTGCGCTTGTTAGACCGCCAAGGGCGTGATGCCTTGGTGCTCAAGACCGTGACAGCGGCCGTCTCACCCAAATCCCTGCTCGACTTTGGCTTTGAACAATTGCTGATTGAGCAGCCCGAATTGGCCATCCGCCGAAATGCGCAAGGCCAAATCACGGTGGCTGGCTTGGATATTTCCCAAGCCGAGACAGCCAGCACAGACACCTCCGTAGCGGCAGATTGGTTATTTTCTCAAGGCGAAATCGTCATCCGCTCGGGTACTCTGCGCTGGACCGATGATCAGCGTGCCGCACCGCCACTGGTGCTGAATCAAGTTGATGTCTATCTGCGCAACAGTGGCCGCAAACACCAAATGCGCATCGATGCGACACCGCCGGCCAGCTGGGGCGACCGCTTTAGCTTGAGCGGTGATTTTCGTGGCCCCTTATTCAGCCAGCATCCTGGCGATTGGCGAAGCTGGCAGGGCCAGCTTTATGCTGATTTGCCGCGTGTGGATGTGCTTCAGTTGCGTCAGTATGCGCAATTGGGCGTGGATGTAGATCAAGGCCATGGCCGTTTGCGAGGTTGGTTGAAGCTAGAACAAGGCGAACTGCGCGAGGCAACCGTCGATCTTGCATTGGCCAATGTCGATGTGCGCCTGCGTCCAGATTTGCAGCCATTGGTGATGAATACCTTGTCTGGGCGCTTTGGTCTGGCAATCACTGCGGACCGTCTGGCTGTGCGCACAGAACAGCTGGCGTTCGATCTGCGCGATGGCCTGCGCTGGCCGGGAGGGAATATCAGCCTTACGCTCAAGCAAAGGGATCAGCCTGCCAAAGCCGCCGGGGAGTTCGCAGCGGACAAGCTGGATTTGGCGGCTTTGGCTTTGATTTCCGATCGCTTGCCGCTGGACGCAGCGGTGCATGCTTGGTTGCGCGCCCTGCAGCCACAGGGGCTGCTGCCCAATTTGCAGGCTAAATGGCAGGGATCACTGGCGCAGCCTCGGCAATACGAGGTGCAAGGGGTTGCGCAGGGCATCAGTTTGCAGGCTAGCACACCAGGGCAGACCACGACAGCCAGTGTCGCTTGGCATCCGGGTGTTCGCAATGCGCAGCTCAATTTCAAGTTAAACGAAAAGGGCGGACAAGCCAAGCTGCGCGTAGAGCGCGGTAGCATCAGCTTGCCCGGCGTGTTCGAAGAGCCGATCATTTTGCTGGATGAATTCAGCACGGAAATGGATTGGCAAATCGCAGGGGATCTATGGCAGGTGCAACTGCCCCAATTCAAACTGGCTAACGCTGACACGCAGATTGAAGGTCGCGCGCGCTGGCAGACCGCCGATCCAGCCAAAAGCAATGCCAAATCGCGCTTTCCGGGCATTGTGGATATACAGGGCACGATTCCACGGATCGAGGGAACGCGGGTGTATCGTTACCTGCCGATGTTCATTGTTCCCCAAGCGCGCCAGTATGTGCGCGATGCAATCTTGCAAGGCAAAGCCGGCCAGGGCAGCTTCAAAATCAAAGGGGATGTGCACGACCTGCCCTTTGCTGATCCCTCTAAAGGTGAGTTTCGCGTGGCGGTGCAGGTTGCGGGTGCGACGCTCGATTACGTGCCGCGCAGTCTCTTGCCCGCAGGCGGCTTACCTTGGCCTGCACTTTCTCAGATCAATGGCGAGTTGGTGTTTGATCGGCAATCTATGTCGGTCAAAGGTGCCACGGCGCGCGTGACAGGTGCCCCATCACTGCAGCTGAGCAAGGTCGAGGCCACGATTGCAGATCTGACGCAGCGCCAGCAGGTCGCCATTTCGGCCGATGCACGAGGCAATGCCGCAGACATGGTGACTTTGGTCAATGCCTCCCCATTGGGAGACATCAGCAGCCGCGCTCTCTCGCAAACCACCATCAATGGCCTGTCGGATGTGAAGCTTCGGTTGTTATTGCCGATTGGGGAGTTGGAGAAGAGTCGTGTTCAAGGCACGGTCACCTTGGCGGGCAATGACTTGCAGTTTTCTCCACAATCGCCCGTTTTGCTGCAATCGCGCGGGCAGATCGTCTTCAGCGAAAAAGGCTTTGCCTTGCGCGATGCCAGTGCCCGGGCTTTTGGCGGTGATATTCGGATTGAAGGCGGCAGTCGCCCTACCAGCAACGCTAACGATGTCACGGTGGGTTTGCGAGCGCAAGGCACGCTCACTGCCGAGGGCCTGCGTCAAGCCAAAGAGCTGGGCTATGTCTCGCGTTTGGCGGTGCAGGCCAGTGGCAGTGCAGCCTATGTGGCTAGCTTGAATTTCCGCCGAGGCGTGCCCGAGATTTCTGTGAGTAGTAATTTGCAAGGTTTGGCATTGAATTTGCCGCAACCCTTGGTTAAAACGGCCGAAGCGCTGCTTCCATTGCGTTATGACAACTCCCTGGTCCGTGATTCGCTGGCCGATGGGCGCAAGCTGCAAGATCAACTGAGCCTTGACCTCGGAGCACTGGCCTCCATCAGTTATTTGCGGGATGTCTCCAGCGATACGCCGCGCGTGCTTCGCGGCCGCATTGGCGTGGGCCTGGCACCCGGTGAATCCATGGCCGCTAACGACGATCCTGGCGTAGCGGCCAACATCAATTTCGCGCAACTTGATTTGGATGCTTGGGAAAAGCTGTTAAGCGCCAGTGCCAGCAAACCGCTCGGCGCATCACAGCCCGCTGCTGGCCTTTCTGCTGAAATGCAGGCTTATTTGCCCTCTATTATTTCGGTTCGCGCTAAGGAGTTAACGGCGCAGGGGCGCACACTTCACAACGTCGTAGTGGGTGGTTCGCGCGATGATCTGATCTGGCGTGCCAATCTAGACGCGCGCGAGCTCAATGGATACATTGAGTATCGCCAACCCAGCAACAACAACCCAGGGCGCGTCTATGCCCGTTTGGCGCGCTTGTCCTTGGCCGCTGCCACCGCATCAGATATTGAAGCCACCTTGGATCAGCAGCCCAGCAGCATTCCTGCATTAGATGTTGTGGTGGAAGATTTTGAGTTGCGCGGCACGCGCATGGGCCGTGTGGAGCTAGAAGCCCTGAACCGCGAGAGCGCTGGTGTGCGTGAATGGCGGCTCTCACGCCTGAATGTGAGCCTGCCAGAAGCCCAATTCAATGCGACAGGCAATTGGGCCCTCGTGGGGGCGAATCAAGGCGCGGGGCGCAGCGAGCGTCGGCGAACGGCGCTGAATTTCAAGCTCGATATTTCCAACGCAGGTGAATTGCTCAAGCGCTTCGGACAAGACAAGGTGATTGCGCGTGGCAATGGCAGCATGCAAGGGCAGATTGCTTGGTTGGGTGCACCTTGGGCGCTTGATTTCCCTAGTATGAGTGGCGGTTTCAACGTGAATGTGGAGACTGGGCAGTTTCTCAAAGCCGATCCGGGTATTGCGAAGTTGTTGGGCGTGCTCAGTTTGCAATCTTTGCCACGTCGCTTGACCTTAGACTTTCGTGATGTGTTCACAGAAGGCTTTTTGTTTGACTTTATTCGTGGCGATGTGAAAATTGATCAAGGCGTGGCCTTCACCAATAATCTGCAGATGAAAGGTGTCAATGCCGCCGTGTTGATGGAGGGCACCGCTAATCTGGCTCGCGAAACACAAGACCTCAAAGTGGTGGTGGTGCCGGAAATCAATGCGGGCACGGCTTCTTTGGTGGCTACCGCCATCAATCCGGCGATTGGTTTGGGTACTTTCCTAGCCCAACTGGTTCTGAGGCGACCCATGATTGAAGCCGCAACACAAGAATTTCATATCACTGGCGGCTGGGTCGAGCCGCAGATCGCACGTGTTAAGCGCAGCCCTGCCGCTGCATCACCTGTGAGCACATTGCCCGAGGCGAGCAAACCATGAAAGTTGCGGCTCTACAGATGGTCTCTAGCATCGAGGCTGCCAGTAATTTAGCGAGCGCGCTTGATTTAATCGATCGCGCCGCAGCGATGGGTTGCGAGCTGGTCGTGTTGCCAGAATACTTTTGCTTGCTAGGCGCGCGCGATACCGACAAGCTCGCCATCGCAGAGCGCGAGGGTCAAGGGCCGTTGCAAGAGGCCATGGCGCACGCGGCGCAGCGGCATGGCGTGTGGCTTGTTGCTGGCACTTTGCCTATCGTGAGCGATATTCCTGAAAAGGTGTTTAACAGCAGCTTGGTGTTTGATCCTTTGGGCAGGCAAGTGGCGCGCTACGACAAAATCCATCTTTTTGCTTTTGACAATGGGCGTGAGAAATACGATGAATCTCGCGTGTTGATCCCCGGTACGCAGCCAGTGGCTTTTGAGCTGCCTTCACGCGATGGGCACACTTGGCGCGTAGGCCTGAGTATTTGCTACGACCTGCGTTTCGCAGAGCTCTATCGGGCTCTGCGCGCTGATCTGCTGTTGGTGCCCAGTGCCTTTACACAGACGACGGGTCAAGCGCATTGGGAAGTGTTGTTGCGCGCGCGCGCGATTGAGAATCAGGCGGCTGTGCTGGCTGCCGCGCAGGGCGGGCATCACGACAATGGCCGCACAACGTGGGGCCAAAGCTTGGTGATAGATGCTTGGGGCGCAATTTTGGCGGAGCAGGCGACAGGTGCAGGCGTGGTGTGCGCTGAACTAGATTGGCTTGCGCAGCAGGAGCGCCGTCTCCAGCTACCCGCTTTGCAGCATCATATTTTGAGCCGATGAACAGCTTACACAAGCTTTGGCCGCGCTGGTTGGCGCGGCGACATGCGCTGTGGCTGGCTTTGGTGAGCCTGGTACTTGCTTTGTTGGTGACGCTGATTTGGCTCGCAGGACGTTACGAGGCAGAGCAAATGGTTACCAATGCCGAGCGCGAAGCGTCAGATGCGGCCAGCGATGTTCGCGCTGGTTTGACGCGTAATGTGCAAAGTCTGCAAGCCCTGCGCACCACCGGACTTCAATGGCCACAAGATGCGCAGGAGCTGCTTCGCAGTCGCCGGGAGATTCGTCGATTGGAATGGCGCAGTGTCAATTTTCAAAAAATCGCGAGTGCCAACAGCCCCTATCAGCAAGACACCCCCGCTGCTGAAGCGGCCAGTGTGGCGCGTTCTACGGAACTGGCTTTGATTGATGGCGCTTCAGGAGAGCTGCAACAGGTGTGTTCGCGCTCGTTGCGCCAAAGCGGGCCGATTTATGCGCCGAGTCATTTCGCGCCCAACACGTCCGGGCAAGGGCAGGAGTTGATGGAGGTATGCCTGCCGATTTTGCAAGCAGGCCAGCATCAGGGCTACGTGGTGGCCGTTTATGGTTTGCAGAATTTGCTGGTTGAGTTGGTCAATCCAAATGTTCGGCGCGGCCATGAAGTCGCCTTTACTGAGCCGGACGGCACGCGCTTGGCAATTCACGGACAGGCGCGGCGTACAGGGCGCATGTTTTCGGGGCAACAGTTGTTGGATCTCCCCGGCAATACTTTGATGATTCGGGTGGACAGTTGGCGAAGCATGCCCGATCTTTTTCCGAACGTACTGACGGCATTGGTCACGCTGATGTCCATTGCGCTGATCGCCGTGCTGGCTTTGCTGGGACGCGATATCGTGCGCCGCTTGCGCGCAGAGCGTGAGTTGGGCGAGGCGCTGGCTTTTCGTAAGGCGATGGAGGATTCTTTGGTCACAGGGCTACGAGCACGTGATATGCAAGGCCGCATCAGCTATGTGAATCCAGCTTTTTGTGCATTGACAGGATTTGAAACGTACGAGCTGCTCGGTCAGCAAGCGCCGATGCCTTATTGGCCACCCGAATTGGTGGACGAATATCAGCAGCGGCAGGCGGTCCGGTTGTCGGGCCATCTACCTGTGCGCGATGGCTACGAGTCTGTTTTTATGCATAAAAATGGCTCGCGCTTTTCAGTGTTGGTTTTTGAGGCGCCGCTGATCGATGCGCAAGGTCTGCAGACCGGTTGGATGAGTGCCATCTTAGATATCAGTGAGCAGCGCAGAATGGAAGAGCTTTCTCGCGCGTCACAAGAGCGTGTGCAAGCAAGTGCACGGCTGGCGACCATGGGTGAGATGGCTTCTTTGTTAAGCCACGAACTGAACCAACCCTTGGCCGCGATATCTAGCTTTGCGACTGGCACAGCCAACATGTTGAAGAATGCCCCTCATTTGCCCAAAGACGACGTCAGCCATGCGCTTGCGCGCATTGCGGAGCAAGCTGAGCGCGCTGGAAAAGTGATTAAATCAGTGCATGATTTTGTGCGGCGCCGTGAGAGCATTCACGAAGATGCCGCTCCAGAAGCGTTGTTTGATGCTGTGATGCCATTGGTGCTGTTACAGGCTCGCAAGCTCGGCGTGCAAGTGCAGCTGATGGGATTGGCAGATCAACCCTTGGTGCGGGTAGACAGAACCATGGTCGAGCAAGTGCTTCTTAATTTGGCGCGTAATGCCGTGCAAGCGATGCACGGCACGCCTCCTGACCAACGCGTTTTGCGTATTCGTGTGCGCAAACTCAGCGCGTCGCCTAAGTGGTTGGAGTTTTCCG
>JANMDE010000041.1:0-3899 GCA_031376105.1 Variovorax sp.
CAGACATTGCTGGAAGCAGCTTCAGAGAGAAAACCCCGACGGAACATCACCGTCTCTACCGCACCCTCGTCAAAACTGATCTGCCGTGCAAACACCGCGCCCAGCAAGCTGGTGGATTTGATGTGCGCTTTTTCCCAGCGAAAGTCCTCAGCGCTCACGCAAGCCACACCTTGCTCACGCTGCTCTGCTCTAGGCATGCTCAAAGGGCTGCGCATCATAAAAACAGTAGGCTCGATGTCTTTTGGCATCACATGATCGCGCAGAGCCACGCCACGTGTGATTTGTAGATAGATCCACCAGTTTTTAGAAGAATTATCACTACTTGCCCTTATAGAATCTGCATAGTTAGCTATTATTTCAGGAGTGATGAGTTGCTCAACATGCGCCAACCATTGCGCGCGGGAATGCGGATTCGGAATACGCAATTCAGCCAGCGAGCGCTCCAGCCGCGCCATATGTTGGCCCAAGCGGAACGGCTTGCCACCGTACACCACAAACACTTCATACACGCCATCACCAAAAATGAAGCCGCGATCCATCACGCTGATCTTGGCCTGATCAATCGTCGTGAATTCACCCGAGCTGCCGCGCCCGAGATAGCAAGGATAGGGGGGAAGATTTTCACTCATACCGCGATTAGATCATGAGCGCGGCGCTCTGACCTGCACGTTAAGAACGATGCAATACGCGCCCGGCACGCCCATCCACGGTTTGCCCTTTTGATGCGGCTAAGCGGCCATTCACATACACGCGCTCGATACCGATACTGGGTGTGGTGGGTGCGTCATAGGTCGCGCGGTCATTCACCGTGGCGGGATTCAGAAGCACGAGATCAGCAGAGAAACCTGCAGCGATCTGGCCGCGAGGCCGCTGCGCACGGCTGGCGCGATCCAAACCGAAGCGGCGCGCACTCAGACCCGTCATTTTGTGAATCGCCGTCTCTAAAGAAAACAAGCCTTGCTCGCGGCTATAGCGCCCGAGCACACGCGGAAAACTCCCCCACAGGCGCGGATGCGGGCTCTCGTCGTGCGCCAAACCATCGGAACCCACCAGCGTGAGTGGATGCGCAAGGATACGGCGCACATCGCCTTCGTCCATGGCGAAATACACCGCACCGGCTGGCATCAATTGCTTAGCCAGATCAACGGGTTGCATGCCGCGCTCTGCCGCTAATGCCATCAGCGATTGGCCGGCGGCTTGCGGCTGGGCTCGCGACCAAGTGATGCGCACATCACGCGAACTGGCGACGCGCTCGGGCAGCAACATCGTGCTTGATGCGTCATACGGATAACAATCCATACAGACACTCATGCTGCGTGCAGCCTCCTCCACCAAAGAGAGCGTTTGCTCAGAGCGGCCATGGTTAGCACGGCCAATCAGCTTGTGATGTGAGAGCACCAACGGGCAACCGACCGCTTTACCGACCGCAAATGCCTCGCGCAGAGCGTCGTCTATACCTTCAGCTTCGTCGCGTAAATGCATGGTGATAGCTGCCTGCACGGCGGCTAAGGGTCGCGCTACAGCCACCATCTCTTTCAGAGTTGCGGCGCGAGCGGGTGGGTAATACACGCCCGTCGATAAACCAAATACACCTGCATCCAGTGCAGCCTGCACCTCCCGCGCCATGGCTTCGCATTGCTGCGCCGTGGCCTCTTTGGAGGTATCTGCCATGTGCTTGACACGCAGTGTGGTGTGGCCGATCAAGCTGGCAGCGTTGCAGGCAGGTTGCGTGGCTTGCAACTCAGCGAAATAATCGGAAAAGGAAGCAAACCGATATGCATCTGTGCCCAAAATATCCAGCGGCGCAGGCACATCACGGCTTTGTAAAGGAGCGAGGCTCACGCCGCAATTTCCTGTGATCACCGTGGTCACGCCTTGCGAGAGCTTAGGATGTGCGCTACCCTCTGAAACGGTTTGCAATAGCAAAGCATCGTCATGGGTATGGACATCAATGAAACCTGGCGCGAGTACCAGGCCATTGCAGTCAATGCACTCACGGGCGCTTGCGAGATTGCCTTGCCCCGCCGGCAAAACAGCGGCGATGCCATCACCATCAACGAAAATATCCGATGGGCGCGAAGCCGCGCTTGTGCCGTCAATCAGTTGAGCGTTTCGAAAGAGCAGATCATGCATACCCTTTCAATCTACCTTCGCACCCGAGCGCTGAATCACTTTGGCCCAGATGGGGCGCTCACGCAGGGCACGTTCAAACAAGCGGTCAGGCTGGGAGATCGTGGTTTCAAAAGCCAATTGGCTGTAGCGCTCGGCTACCGCTGGAATGGAGAGAACTTTGTTGATCTCAGTATTAAGCTTGCCAATGATCTCTCGCGGCGTGCCCGCAGGCGCAACGATGCCGCCCCAAGCTGTGGTCTCGTAACCTGCCACGCCCGCCTCGGCAATGGTGAGCACATCTGGCATAGCCGGGCTTCGCCGGGCGCCAGATACAGCCAGCACGCGCACGCGGCCTGCCTTGATATGCGGCAAGATCGAGCTTAGGTTGTCAAACATCAAATCCACTTGCCCGCCGATCAAGTCCTGAATCGCCTGCGGGCTCCCGCGATAGGGCACATGGGTGATGAAGGTGCCGGTCATGTTTTTAAACAATTCGCCGCCCAAATGGCTAGTGGTGCCATTGCCTGCCGAGCCCATCGTGAGCTTACCGGGGCGGCTCTTGGCCAGTGCGATCAGTTCTTTCACATTTTTAGTAGGCAAGTTTGTGTTGACCACGAGCGCGTTCTGCACATAGCCGAGTAGCGCAATGGAGGCGAGTTGTTTGTCTGCGTCATACGATAGCTTGCTGTAGAGCGATTGGTTAATGGCCAAGGTGCCGACGTTGGCATAACCCAGCGTGTAGCCATCGGGCGCAGCGCGAGTGACTTCTTGGATGCCAATCGCCCCCCCTGCGCCGGGCTTGTTGTCAATGATCACCACCGTGCCCAGTGCCTTGGCCAGCTCCACACTCAAAATCCGGCAAATCAAATCTGGCGCACCGCCAGCCGCCGATGGCACCACCAAACGAATCGGCTTATCGGGCCAAGCGGCGTGGGCGAGCAAAGGCACGCCTAGGGCGCTGGCCGAGAGAGCTTGCACCAAACGGCGACGCTTTAGGCAAATGGGGGCAGAAAAAGTGGGCATGGTTGAAGGCTTTCAGTGTGCAGGCAATAAGGGCGGATGTGACAGCGAAGAGGTTTGACATGTGTTGATGAGCGAATGATCCACTTGCCGAGCAGTTCAGACAAGCGACAGTTTTCAATTGCGTCATGATTTTTTCTCATGCAAAATACGGGATGCTCCTAACTGTGTGCTCATGAACCGCATCCCTTCCACCCAAGCCTTGCAATGCTTTGAAGCCAGTGCGCGCCTGAATTCGTTCACACGCGCAGGCCAAGAAATGCACCTCACGCAAGGCGGCGTGAGCAGGCAAGTGATTGCATTAGAGCAGCGCTTGGGCTTTGCCTTGCTTGAGCGCCGCCGCGATGGTCTGCAACTCACACCGCCTGGCCGCGCTTATTTGGCTGAAATCGAGCCAGCCCTTCGCAGCTTAGAACGCGCAACCTCCAACGTGATGGCGCTCAAAGGGCTTGGCGGTGTCCTCAATCTCTCCATTCCCGCCTCTTGGGGCAATCATTGGTTGATTCCTCGCTTAGGTGGCTTTACACAGGTTCATTCTGATATCAGCTTGAATGTGTTTACCAAGATCGGGGCGGCTGATTTTTCTAACCGGCAGGTGGATGCAGCCGTGGAATACCGCATCGCGCCGCGCAGCGATATGGCATCTGAATTCGTCATGGGCTTGGTGCTCTCGCCGTATGCCTCGCCTGCTTGGAAGCGACAGCACGGCAGCAGCATGCCCAACGCGGCGATGCTTCAACACACCACCCTGCCCTTGGCTTGGAATG
>JANMDE010000048.1:0-7619 GCA_031376105.1 Variovorax sp.
TGTAAATCAAACCAAGCACAGTGCCTACACCCCATAGAACACCAGATGCCAGTGTGCCTAGAACGGCGTAATGCCCCCAGCGTGCAATGTCGTGTGACGGCGGCGTCACTTGTAAGAACCGTTGACGCAAGCGTCGCCTTGCAAACACGTGAAGGTACATTGCCATGATCCATGCAATCCAGATGTGAGCCGGCATAGACTGCTGGTAAATCGCCACTACGACCGTTGCCAGCACACCGCTGGCAACATAGGCAGCAGGCATACTTTCGTATTGCAGTTTGATGCTCTCAGCATGCACAGCATCGGCGCGAGTTTCGTGAGCGAGAATTTGCGCACTCTTTTCCTGGCTCAAAACCTCGGGAATCGGCGGTTTGGGGTTGTCGCTGTTGCTCATTTTGGATTCCTTGTTGCATAACGATAAGGTGTTCGTTAGAAAGGGTCAACTCCAAGTGGTCAAAACTTGCTCGAACAGTATCTTTGATGTCAAAAATCACCTGTGGTCGGCATAAAATAGACAAAGTCTGCTATCAAATATGGAGTTGCGATATGAGTCTTGCGATTAACTATGACGACATTACGCAAGCCGCGCAGCGCTTGAAGGGTGTGGCGCATCGCACGCCTGTGTTGACTTCTCAAACGGCAGATGAGATTGCAGGTGCGCAGCTTTTCTTTAAGTGCGAAAACTATCAGCGCATGGGCGCTTTCAAGTTTCGTGGGGCGTATAACGCGCTGGCGCAGTTCTCCCCTGAGCAGAAGAAAAACGGTGTGTGCGCGTTCAGCTCGGGCAACCATGCACAGGGCATTGCGCTGTCAGCCAAGCTGCTAGGCATGCCGGCGGCGATTGTGATGCCGCTGGATTCACCGGCCGTGAAGATCGCGGCCACGCGCGGCTATGGCGCTGAAGTGATCACGTATGACCGCTACAAGGAAGACCGCATCGCCATTGGACAAAAACTGGCTGTTGAGCGCGGTATGACGCTGATTCCGCCTTATGACCATGCGCATGTGATGGCGGGGCAGGGCACGGCTGCGCTGGAATTGCTGGAAGAAGTGGGGCAACTTGATGCTTTGCTGGTGTGCCTCGGGGGCGGCGGGTTAATATCTGGGTGCGCACTAGTAGCCAAGCATCTGAACCCCAAGATCCGCGTGATCGGCGTGGAGCCCGAGGCGGGCAACGATGTGCAGCAGAGCAAATGCGCTGGCAAGATCATCAAGATTGACACACCGAAAACCATTGCCGATGGCGCGCAAACGCAGTTTGTGGGCAACCTCACTTTCCCGGTGATTCAGGCTTTGGTGGACGATATCGTCACGGTGAGCGATGCGCAGCTGATTGAAGCGATGCGCTTTGCCGCCAGCCGCATGAAGATGGTGATTGAGCCCACGGGCGCTCTGGCGATGGCCGCAGCGATGCAGGGCGCGGTGAATATCAAAGGCCAGCGCGTGGGTGTGATCATCTCAGGGGGCAACATTGATATTGCACAGTTTGCCAAATACTTGGCTTGAGGATTGAGCCAGTTGCCCACCATCATTGTCTTGGCCAGCGGGCGCGGTGAGCGCTTTGTCGCCTCAGGCGGGCAGGGCAACAAACTTCATGCGCTGCTGGAAGGCAAATCGATTTTGCAGCACACGCTAGATGCTGTGATAGCTTCTGGCCTGCCTTGGCATCTGGAGGATGCTGGCCATCCGGGCATGGGCGACAGCATTGCTGCGGGTGTGCGTGCCACGCCTCTTGCCGCTGGCTGGCTGATCTTGCCGGGCGATTTGCCATTGATTCAGCCCCAGACGCTGCAAGCCGTCGCGCAGGCCTTACAAGCGGGGGCACAGGCTGCGTATCCCTCGTATCAGGGCGTGCGGGGTCATCCGGTGGGGTTTGCTGCTGAAAACGCGCTTCAGCTGAAGAATTTAGAAGGAAATCAGGGTGCAGCCCTCATATTATCTGCATTGTTTGCTATGAAAATAGTAGTGGATGACGTGGGTTGCGTGACAGATATTGACACGCTTGATGAGCTAGAAGCCGTGAGAAACCGCATGCGTTAGGCGGCGCTGCCAGCCAATTTGGCTTGCTACACGCGGTCTCTATGCGAGATTTCCACCACCACGGCTCGCGCAGCCAAGCCAGCCACCCATTGCTCGGCCAGAGCCCGGTTTTTCGCATCGAGGTTGGCATCCCATTCATCGAGCAAATAGACCTGCGCTTGCGTGGTGTTGGCAATTTCTTGCAGGCAACGCAGTTGCTTTTCGCCAGACGAAAAACCAGATGGCGCAACCGCGTTTGGCGCATCGTCGTCTTCTTGCGCTGAAGTGATGCTGGCAGACTGCAAAAATGAGAAAGCCAATTTGTCGTTGGTCGGCCAATAAAAAGCCTTCGCGCCGAAATGCCCTTTCAAAGCCACCAATAAACTGGATTTACCTGCACCATTGCGCCCGCGCACCAAAATACGGCCTGCTGGATGCGCCTGCACCAAAGCCAGCGCCTGGCTCACGCTCTCGCAACTGAGAGCTTGTCCCTCTCGTTGCAAGCTCAGACCATCAAACTGCATGCGCGCCTCAAACTCTGCATCGGGTGCTGGCCGCATCGCTTCGCAAGCGCCGCCAATGCGCGTCCAGACCGCGAGCAGATCATTCCAACCCGAGGCCAGGCCGTGCACGTTGTATGACAAATCAATCTGGCGCGGCAGCGTCGCGGCCAAAGCAATCAGCAAGGAACTATTGCCCACATTTTGCCCAGCCACCCAGGCCAAGTAGCTGAACACGACCAAAAGCGCAAAAATCCCACTGATCGCTGCAATGCCTTCTCGCGCCAAAATAGCGCGGATTTGCGCTGCCAACGCTGTGCGCAGACGCGCCTTGAAGCCAGCATGCCACAAGCGATAGTTGTAGCGGTTTCCGGTTGTGATGTTGTCCCAAGCGGTGTAGGTGTGGGCGGTCATGCGGTTGGTGCTGCGCTGCTGAGCCAAATACGCCGCCGCCACTGGGTGGCGCACGGCCCATTGCAACAACAGCAAAGCCGCAAACACAGCCCCATACACCACGGGCAGACCAGCATCAATCGCAAACCCGAGCACGATGGTGTTGAAAACCAAGCTAAAAAGTAGCTTTAAATCCGCCTCCAGCTCATACAGCAGCTCAAACAAAATGTGAAATGTCTCGTTTGTAAGGAAAGGCTCCACCTGTTCGCGCTGCGCAGAATCGGTGAGCAGGGCGTTTTGATGGCGGTTGTCGCGTGCAAAACGCAACATGTAACGTGCATAGGCACCAAAGCCCGCCCGTTCAGCAAAAATCCAGCTGGTCGCGCCCACCACATAAGATGCCGATTGCGCTGCCACGATCCAAGCAAAATCAGAAATTAAGAATTCTTGTTGCGAGACATCGTAGCCAGCTTGGATGATCAATGCCGTAGTTGCCGCTGCCAATGCCGCTTCCACCACGAGCAAGAGCACCATCCAGAAAAATGGCGGACAAAGCAGGAAGCCCACGAAATCCCGGCGCTTGAAGCGCGCTCTTGCTTGTTGGATCACGTTTGTGGTGGACATGGGTTAGTCAAAAAAACAGGATGAAGCAAAGAAAAAAATGGATAGCAAAACTGTCAACCGATTAGCAAGCGATGCCGTTGTAGGTTGACTTGTCGCTAAAGGTTGGTCCGGAGGCCGATCAAGTAAACGGCTTAAGCTAATTCTGGTTTAGGCTTGATCAGAATTTCATTTAGGAGAATCTACCATGGCAACCAGCAAACCAAAGAAAACCAAAAAGCCCGCTAAAAAAGCTCCTGCCAAGTGAGCTCAGTGTGCCTTATGAAAAAAACCCGCCAAAAGCGGGTTTTTTTTCGTCTGATTAAGGCGCTTGTTATTTCACGGTCACTTCAATGGTAGCCGCGAAATCTTTGCCATAGCTCAGGTGAAAGCCATCAGCGAATTGCATGGTGAGCTTGTATTGGCCTGGCGGCAGCTTGATCTCAGCTTCCGTTTGTGCTTTTCCGAAGTGAATGTGTTTGTCGTCAAACGGAATGATTTCACCGGCGGGTTTGCTCATCAGGTTAACCAACACATGATGGTGGCCTTTGCCTTTGTTTTGGTCGCCAGCGGGCTCCAGTTCCATGCCTTTTACGCCGAATTTGACTTTAAAGGTCTGGCCGACAGTCGCGCCGTTTTGGGGCTCCATAAACCACACGCCTTTGTCAGCAGGCGCTTGGTTTGGGTTGGTATTATTGATACTGGCACAGCCAGATAGCAGCAAAATAGTAGTGGCAGCCAATGAAAACAGCCAACGCTTGCCGGTTTGCGGGGTGGAATGCATACAATGTCTCTTTCGTTTTGAAAATGTTGTTCGAAAAGTTAGTGTGCCACATCATGGGCGCTTTTGCCCGCGTGACCAACTAACACCGCAATTAATGCAAACTATTCATCGCTTTTCGTCGCTGTCCTCCAGCAACCCCATTAAATAAGAATCCATGTCGCAATACGTTTACACCATGAATCGGGTTGGCAAAATCGTGCCACCCAAACGCTACATCCTGAAGGATATTTCGCTCTCGTTTTTCCCCGGTGCCAAGATCGGTGTGCTGGGTGTGAACGGTTCAGGCAAATCCACTTTGCTCAAAATCATGGCGGGTGTGGACAAAGAGATCGAAGGTGAAGCCACCCCGATGCCGGGCCTCAAAGTGGGTTATCTACCGCAAGAGCCTCAGCTCAATCCAGAGCACACCGTGCGCGAAGCCGTGGAAACCGCCATGGCCGCCGTGATGGAGGCCAAAGCCAGGCTAGAGCAGGTGTATGTGGACTACGGCGCAGAAGATGCTGATTTTGACAAGCTTGCAGCCGAGCAAGCTGAGTTAGAAGCCATCATCGCTGCTTCCGGCGACGACACGGGCCACGCGCTCGACATCGCCGCCGACGCGCTGCGCCTGCCTGAATGGGATGCCATCATTGGCCATCTCTCTGGCGGCGAGAAGCGCCGTGTGGCGCTCTGCCAATTGCTGCTTTCTAAGCCCGACATGCTGCTGCTTGACGAGCCCACCAACCACTTGGATGCCGAATCGGTCGATTGGTTGGAGCAATTCTTGGCGCGCTTTTCAGGTACCGTGGTGGCCATTACCCACGACCGCTACTTCCTTGACAACGCCGCTGAATGGATTTTGGAGCTGGATCGTGGCTCAGGCATTCCATGGAAGGGCAACTATTCCACTTGGCTTGATCAGAAGACAGATCGCTTGGCGAAAGAGCAAAAAGGCGAGGAAGCCCGCACCAAAGCCTTAAAGAAGGAGCTGGAATGGATTCGCCAGAATCCGAAAGGCCGCCAGGCCAAATCCAAAGCGCGTATCGCCCGCTTTGAAGAACTCTCCAGCGAGGAATACCAAAAACGCAACGAAACCTCGGAGATATTCATCCCCGTGGCCGAGCGCTTGGGCGCGAATGTCATTGAGTTCAACGGCGTATCGAAAGCATTCGGCGACCGCTTGTTGATCGACAATCTGAGCTTTTCGGTGCCCGCAGGCGCGATTGTTGGCATCATCGGCCCGAACGGCGCGGGTAAATCCACGCTGTTTAAGATGATCTCAGGCAAAGAAAAGCCTGACACCGGCACCGTCAACATTGGCCCCACTGTCAAAATGGCCTTCGTTGACCAAAGCCGCGAAGATCTGACCAGCGACAAAACCGTCTGGGAGGAAATCTCGGGAGGTTTGGATATGCTGCAAATCGGCAAATTCACGGTGGCCAGCCGCGCTTATTGCGGCCGCTTTAACTTCTCAGGCGGCGACCAGCAAAAACGTGTGGGCAATCTCTCGGGTGGTGAGCGCGGGCGCTTGCACCTGGCCAAGACGCTTATCGCAGGCGGCAATGTGCTCATGCTCGATGAGCCATCCAATGATCTGGACGTAGAAACGCTGCGCGCTTTGGAAGATGCCTTGCTCGAGTTTGCGGGCTCCATCATGGTGATCAGCCACGACCGTTGGTTCTTGGATCGCATCGCCACGCATATCCTCGCCTGCGAAGGTGATTCACAATGGGAATTCTTCAACGGCAACTACCAAGAGTACGAAGCTGACAAAAAGAAACGCTTGGGTGAGGAAGGTGCCAAGCCCAAGCGTGTTCGTTACAAAGCGCTGAAGTAAGCTTGTATTAAGATCAAGGTACTACAAGCGCCACATGGCTACATCCACACCCCGTCCCCTCGGCGTCATTGACGAGCCATTTGGCGCGCGCGTCACTCTGCGCCAGTGTTTGGATGTGGTGCTCGATCAAGCGCCTGGTTTGATTGAAAAAACTATCGAAGCCCTGGGCGGCAAAAATGACAAACCGGTCAAAGGCATCGGTCTGGTCAAGCCCAATTTTTCACCGCCGGTGCAAGCTGTGGTGGAGCTTTTGATCGCTCACAAGCAGCAAGCCATTGAAGTGTTTGTTGAGCGTTTGCGCTATTACGTTTTTTTGGGTGTCGGCACGAGCGCACAGTCGCCACAAATGATGCGCTTTGAAGATTTGAAGCTCTTTGAAGAGGAAGACCTCGACGAAAGCATTGAAGTCGCTGGCGCATTGCAGGAAGTGACGATGCTGACCGATGACATCTCGCCCACGCTGGACGCGCTAATCAGCTCGCTGCTGGGTTGGATCACGGTGCAATCTCAGATCAACCCATTGCGGCCAGAAATGTTTGCCCGCGCTCTGCGCGATTGCATCATCGATCAAGTGGCTGATGTGGAGATTCGGGGTGCGATCATCTCGCACGCTGCGGCTCGCATGGGCATTTTGCTGCGCAAGCTGTATGGCGAATTGTGCCAATGGCTGAAATCTTATGGCGTGGAAGAAGCTTCCACCTCGCAACCCGCCAATTTACCCAGCGCGGCCAAAGCCAATCCGAACAGCGTCAGCAATTCAGTGGCTCGCACGCTTCTGACATTAGACAAATTGCGCCGCTTGCTCTCTGGCGAGCTTGATGGCGAAGCACGTCGCGCGCAAGATTTCCTGCACACTGTGCCCGCTTCAGTGGTGGCGCTGCAAGACATGCGGCAGGTTGAGGCGATGGTGCAGCGGCTTGAGAAAAAAGCCAAAGACACCAAAGACAATCCGCATGCCGATGCGCAGCGCAAAGCGGCGCAGGCGCGTATGGCGCTCAAAGACGGCCGCGAGCTGGGCAAACAATTGGGCGAAGAAGTGGTTCGCCTGATGCTGGACAACCTGATCCAAGACGAGCGCCTGCTGCCACGGGTGCGTGGACATTTGCAAACGCTTGAGCCCACGCTCATGCAGATCGCCCAAGACGATGCCCGCTTTTTCAGCGACAAGCAGCACGCCGCACGCCAGTTTTTGGACAGCGTGACCAATCGCAGCTTGAGCTTCTCGCATGAGCGTGAAGAGGGCTATGAGCCGTTCTTGTTATCGGTCGAGCAGAGCATTGCCTTGCTCCACAAGAAAACCAGTGCAGGCGAGACAGTGCAGCTGGCCTTTGGCGAGGTGATGGAGCGGCTCACGGCGATCTGGGCCAAACTCGATGCGTTAGAGAATGTGCGGCGAGAAGAGGCCGCTCGCTCGCTCTTGCATGCCGAGCAGCGCAACACGATCGCACAATTTGTGGCGGGCGAGTTTCGTCAGCTCTCGCAAGATGTTGAAGTGCCGCAAATGGTG
>JANMDE010000176.1:0-2365 GCA_031376105.1 Variovorax sp.
CGAAAAAAGGCTGCGGCAGCGGGCGCGTTTCGCCTTCCACGGTCACTTGCTTTTCTTCCATCGCTTCCAACAAAGACGATTGCGTTTTCGGGCTAGCGCGGTTAATTTCATCGGCAAGCAAGACTTGCGCAAAGACCGGGCCGGGGTGAAACACAAAGCGCTCATTGCCGCGCTCGTAGATTGAGACACCCGTCAAATCGCTGGGCATGAGATCGGCGGTGAACTGCACGCGAGAGAATTTCAAACCAAAGCTGCGCGAGAGCGCATGCGCCAGCGTGGTTTTGCCCACGCCGGGCACGTCTTCAATCAACAAATGGCCGCCTGCCAGCAAGCAGGCGACGCAATCGCTCACCTGGGATGTTTTGCCCACAATCACCGTGTTAAGCTGCGCCAAGAGACGGAAAAGTAAATCGTTGATGTTGTTGGAATTCATGTGTAAACGATACCTGATATTGGGCTTGCCAGCATGAGCACTGGTTATTTTTCGCATGCTGATTGTCGCCTGCATGAGATGGGCGCTGGTCACCCGGAATGCCCCGAGCGGCTGGATGCCATCACCGATCATTTGCTAGCCACTGGCTTGCTGGATGTGCTGTCGCAGCCCGAAGTTCCTTTGGCATCGCTTGCTGACTTGGAGTTAGCGCACAGTCGGATGCATGTGGCCTCGATTCAAGGCCTGCGTGATCGTATTGAGGCTGAAGAAATGGCGGGTGGCCCGAGCCATTTCTACATTGACCCTGATACTGCCATGAATGCCTACAGCTGGGATGCCGCTTTGCGCGCAGCGGGCGCGGCGGTGGCGGCCACGGATGCTGTGATGGACGGGCGGCTTCAAAATGCGTTTTGCGCCATTCGCCCGCCCGGGCATCACGCGATGCACAACAGAGCCATGGGGTTTTGCCTGTTTAACAACATTGCGATCGCCGCCAAGCATGCGCTGGAGCGGCGCGGCTTGAAGCGCGTTGCAGTGGTGGATTTTGATGTGCACCACGGCAATGGCACCGAAGATATTTTGAGCAAGGATCCGCGCTGCTTGATGGTGGGCATTTTTCAGCATCCGTTTTACCCTTACAGCGGAGAAAACGCCACCGCCAGCAACATGCTTAACCTGCCTGTGCCTGCTTATTCGCGCGGCCCGGCAGTGCGCGAGCTGTTTGAACAGGTGCTTTTGCCGCGCTTGGAAGCTTTTCAGCCAGAAATGATTTTCATCAGCGCAGGCTTTGATGCACACCGCGATGATGATTTAGGGCAGCTCGGTTTGGTGGAAGCTGATTTCGAGTGGTTTACGCAGCAAATTTGTGCGGTGGCGGCCAAGCATGCCAAAGGGCGGATTGTGAGTTGCTTAGAAGGCGGCTATAACTTGCCCGCCCTGGCACGCAGCGTCAAAGCGCATATTGGCGTGTTGAGCGCTTTTTAGGCGGCTTGGGGCCGCATAAAGCATTGCTGAATGCTACCGATTTTTCGGTGGTTTTGGCCAAAATGTTCTGCGGCTCAGACTCCTTGCCCTACATTTGCACGCAAGCTATACCATGCGGATCAAATTAAGTATACTAAAATACTCTTTTCAATCACAAAGAGCATTTAAAGTATCTAATGACTTGACAATGTTTTAAAAAAAGATATATTTAATACTCATTTTATAAAAATTGAGTAGCTTTATGAGCCTTGTAGTTGAATTATCTGCTGCCCGCAAAGCTGCGAGTCTGACGCAGGAAGAGCTTGCCACGCAGGCGGGGCTGACGCGCATGACGGTGCAGCGCACCGAATCGGGCGGCATTGATCCGCGCTTGTCAACTCTGCAGGAAATGGCACGTGTGTTGGGGCTGGAGATCATGCTGGTGCCGCAGGCGCTGCGCGAGCCCTTGCAGGCCTTCGTGCGTTCGGGCGGGCGTGTGCTCGGGCAGCCTGCGGGGGCAGAGGCACCACCCTCGGTGGCAGCTTTGTTGGACTCGCCGCCATCGCTTGGGGTGCAGCGAGATGCGCGGCGGGGCAAGGTCAAGGCGGGAGGCCATGTCTAAAGCCACATTTCAAACCGCACCATGAGCACCTCCATTCGCTATCTGCGCCTGTATCTGCATCTGCCGCAAGGTGGCCGCCGCGCCATGGGCTATCTCTCGCAATATGGCGATTTGATGCGCGTGTCGTTTGATAAAGATTATGTGAATGACCCACAGCGCCCCACGCTCTCTCTGGCCTATGTGGGCGGCACAGAGGCTGACACGCGCGCCATTCTGTCGGCGCAGCGCGATGAGCGCGTGGCACGCAGCGATGCGCATTGGCCGGTGTATTTTCAAAATCTGTTGCCTGAGGGGCACAACCGAGAGCGCTTGGCTCTGGAGCGCCGCTGCGGCGTGGATGATGAATT
>JANMDE010000192.1:0-1826 GCA_031376105.1 Variovorax sp.
CGTGTATTGGGTGAGCGTGGGGATTTATTTGGTGGGTGGATTCTTTGCGTTTGTATTACCTTTGATGGGATAGAGGAAATTCTCTGGACGCAGAGAACGCGAAAACTTCGCAGAGGTCTAAGTTAGGAGACACAACAGCTAGATGGGATCGAGCACTCCACCTTTGCACAGTTTCCCAGCATGGTGGTCATGAGCCAGGACATGCGCTGGCTCAGCAGAGCGTGAATTTGCGGGTGCGATGCCACGCCATCTCGCAGCCAGCGTCTGCGAGATGGCGTGGCACGGGTGAGCCTGGGCCTGATCAGCTCCGTCACAGTACCGGAATGCACTTAGCGCGGTTGGGTGGTGCGCAAGCTATCGATAGATGTTTCTTTTGCGCGCGTGCTCGCCTTGCCGATTGGCAAGGTCACTACGGACACGCGATGAAATTTTTATCATAGATGCGCCAGCAATTAACGGACGATCGGCAAAAGCTGGGGGAGTGTTTGCGCTGATTGTCTTCAATTGCCACAGAAATTTGCCACGATTGAACTTTTTCAGTTTTGTACTATCATGTAAAAATGCGCAAAATATTTATCATTGTTATGCTGCTTTTGATGCCCATTCGTGGCTTAATTGGCGATGCCATGGCTTATGACATGCTGATTTCCGGTAAAAATTCTGCGCTGATGGTCTCTGCGACCACCTCTGAGCAAGCTGACGTCGCTCCCGCTGGGCAGCACCCATGTCACATGGACGCTGCTGCATCCCCAAGCGATGATTCTCAGCAAAGTCAGTGCACCACTTGCCAAGTCTGCCATTTCAGTGCATTGGTTGATCACCTCACCTGCGCTCGCCTGCCTTTGCAGGGCAGCGCTGCGCCCGCTCAATCGCTAGCCTTTTGGCATAGCGCAGAGCCACAGCGCCAAGCCAAACCTCCCGTTCTCTGATTTTCAAGCCCTTGGTGCGTCTGCAATCTGTTGGTTGCAGGCACACAAGGGCTTTTCTGCGCTTGCTCGTCATGCTGCGCCGGCCCCACTTCACCATTTTTTAGGAATTCCCGATGAAACGCAGTCATCCCACCTCCACAAATCGAGCCATCTATTGCGCTTTGGCTGCGCCAAGCGTGTTGAGCGTGCTCCTGCTAGCAGCAGCACCAAGCCACGCGCAAACAAAGGCTTCGGAAAGCGATCCCAAAAGCGCAGTGCCTGCAGTGACCTACCGCTCGGTATTCAAAGAAACCTCACTTGGCATCGAGCAAGAGCGAGTCGACTGGCGCAAAGCCAACAACGATGTCGGTCGCTTTGAGCGCGGCCATGTTGACATTCTCAAAGCCGAAGAAATGGAGGAGAAAAAAATGCCCGCACCAAGCTCGCAAGCAGCACCCTTACCCGCATCGCGATCCACAGCACCCGGCTCTGCACCAAGCGCCCCAGCCATGCCGCCCAAAGCAGCTCCCGCTCACAAACACTGAGCCCACTCTATGAAAACACTTCATCATTTCAGCCGCACCGGTCTCGCACTCGCCGCCCTCGTGGTGCTCGCGGGCTGCGCCACTTTGTCGCCAGATGGCGACAAACAAGATATCACGGCCGCTAGCGCACCCAGCCTAGATGCTTTAGGCGTGCCCAAAGCGCAAATCGCCGCAGCGCATACGCCGCAAACACTTGAGGCGGTCAACAACTTGCTTACTGCGCCTACGGTCAGCCTAGACAGCGCTGTGCGAATTGCCTTGCTTAACAATCCATCGGTAGCTACGAGCCTTGCGCAATTGCGCATCAGCGAAGCTGAGCGCGTGCAAGCCGCTACGTTACCCAATCCACATTTCTCCTTCATGCGAGCTGTGG
>JANMDE010000236.1:0-7259 GCA_031376105.1 Variovorax sp.
AAACGCAATCACTTCTTCCAGCAACTCTGCCGCTTCCAGCATGCGGCCATCGCCTGTCTCACCGCAAGCTTGAAAACCCGAGCCCACGCCAAGAAAATGGGCGCCATCGTTTGCCAGCTGCTGCATATTGCGCTGCGTCGCTGGATGGCTCCACATCTCGCGGTTCATCGCTGGAGCGATCAGCAGCGGCACAGCTTTTGTCCCGCCCTGCACAGAATCCTCGCGCGGCCTGGCTAGACACATCAGTGAGAGCAAATCATCCGCCCGACCATGCAAGAGCTTGGCCATAAAATCTGCGCTCGCCGGCGCAATCAAAATGCAATCTGCTTCCCGCGACAGATTGATGTGCGGCATATTGTTGTCTTCCCGCGCATCCCACTGGCTCGTGTAGACGGTGCGCGTCGAGAGCGCCTGCATGGTCACAGGCGTGATGAACTGCTCAGCTGCTGAAGTCATCACCACCTGCACCGTCGCCCCCTCTTTGATCAGGGCGCGGCAAAGCTCCGCCGCTTTGTAGCAAGCAATACCGCCGGAGAGGCCGAGGACGATGTGTTTACCGAAGAGAGATTGCATAAGGAGCTTTGCTTTAAATTTTCTGAACTGATGCCGTGCCGCTGCTCGATGGATTCACGGGTAGTTTGCCGGTTCGAGCTTTGAAAAGTACGAAGCGATTTGGCTCTACCTCTACGAACTCAATCCGATCACCTGGCTTCGCTTGCATAGCAAGACGAACCTCGGCAGGGATAGTAACTCTGCCTCGCGTGGTGAGTCGTGCAATGCTCATGGCTGGCAATCCTTGATGAATCAAATTGAAGAAGTATCTTAGCGAAACTACGCCGCAACCAGCGCGCGCCACACCGTCTTGCCGCCGCTTGCCTTGTCAATCTGTTTGAGCACATCTTCATGGGCAGTCAGCTCGGCTTCGCTAGGTTGCAAGACAATCAGCTCTAGTGCAGAGAAATCAGCTTTGATGACGGTGCCGCTGGCGTTGGTGGCCGCGTGCGAGTCGATCAGCAGCGCGTCTTGGCCGCGCGTGAGATTGATGTAGACCTCCGAGAGGAGTTGTGCGTCGAGCAGCGCGCCGTGCAAAGTGCGGTTGGAGTTGTCAACGCCCATGCGCTCGCACAAGGCATCGAGGCCGTTGCGTTTACCGGGATACAACTCCTTGGCCATGGCTAGGGAATCGGTGATTTTGCTGACATGCGTGCTGAACTTGGGCAGGCCAACGCGCTGCAATTCTGCATCGAGGAAGCCCACATCAAAGGGCGCGTTATGGATGATGATTTCTGCGCCTTGCACAAAACTCAAAAATTCTTGCGCAATTTTTCCAAATTTCGGTTTATCAGCGAGGAATTCTGTGGTGAGACCGTGCACTCGTAGCGCATCTTCATGGCTCTCGCGCTCGGGATTGATGTAGCAATGAAAATCGTTTTGGGTTAGCTTGCGGCTGATCATTTCGACGCAAGCCAGGTTCAGAATGCGGTCACCCGTGGCTGGTGACAGGCCGGTGGTTTCAGTGTCTAGGAAGATTTGGCGCATGTATCGATCATACTAGCCCGACGATGCATGACATGCGAATTGAACACGGCGCGGTAGATCAAGTTGTCGCGACAATTTCAGCGCAAACTCATGGACTCCAAGGCCACCGCCTGACGCGTGTTGCCGGCCAAAATGGCGGTTCGCGATCGGAATTGCCGGGCCGTGACAGCTAGCTCAAATGCTTCGTGCAACACATCTTGGGCTGCGGACAGGCTGTCGTGTCCGCCCAGCTCAGTGTCGCTGGCGTGGTGAGCGCGGTGGTCGCTCCATTTGCGCGACAGGCGAGCAATGCCAATGCCAATCTCGGCGTTGCACAAATCATCTTTGCCCTCTGGGTCGATCAAATAGGGTCGGCGCAGGTTAAGCGCCATACGCAGCCCCAAAGAGCGCAGAAAACGGCGGTTACGCACGCTTTCCAACACCACGACAAAGCCGTAGTTACCGTAGCGGCCCACCAAGTCGTTGCCGCACAAATGATTGATACGCATCGCGATGGTGTAGATGACTTCATCCAAGCCGTGAGCGCCATGCACTTGCTTGACCGCTATTGCATTGGAAAAATCGATACCCAGCACGGTGAGCTCTTTCTTTTGCCGCTTAGCTCGCACAATGGTTTCATCAATCTTGCGGATCAAAGCCGTGCCTGTCCAAGTTTGAGTCAAAAGGTCCTTGTCGTTACTCCTGTCAAGCCGCCGTAGCATCCTGACTTTCATGCCGTGGCGTCGGCGCAATACCAAGAAACTGATCACGACATAGGCTGCGCACAGGAAGGCGGTCAAGGCTTGCATGGCCGCATTCATGAGCGGCACAGCCAGTGCAGTGGCATACAAACCACTGATTGCGAAAACCAGGGCGATACATGCCATCAGCATCGGCAGCGCATAGCGATCCCCAGATAGCCAGGCCCGCAGCGACATCGACGCAGAGAATACCGTGACAGCAATGACCACCATCGCCTGAAACTCCAATGCAGCCACTGGATTCGGCCAGAGCGCCCCGAACATGGTTAAAGCCGCTGCGCCAGCGGCAGCAGACATGGCCCAATTGATCCACGGATCACGGTAAGCTGCGCGTAGAAAGCTCCGCAATCCGTAGATTGACAAGCTGGTACACAGGCCAAACACAACAATGATGGCGCGTGCGTAGGTTTCCGCCCCAATATCGGGCCACACCATCCGCGCTAAACCACTGGCGAGAAAAACCGAGGCAAATGAAATAGCAATGATCATTGCAATGCTGAGCACCTGCGGCCTGCGATAAATTGCCGCAAAGAAGATCGACAAGAGCGTGTACGAAAAGTACACACCCAAGCACGCGCTCCAAATAGCGATCTCGATCAAACTCACACTTTTGTCTCCAGCCTGTTCAACTGCAGCCGCTTCAAGCCGCTCCAGTGATGCATTTGTAACACTTTCTAACCATGATAGCGCAACAAAGGCCAAACCGACCACTGGTTAGCACCAATATAGCGCCAACGATGTTGGGTACTGACGCAACGGACGGTGCTAGTGATTCTCTTTGGCGTGGTTGATCGTGTAGCGCGGAATCTCCACGACAAGATCTTTCTGCGCGACGAAGGCTTGGCAGCTCAAACGCGAATTGGGCTCTAACCCCCAAGCGCGGTCAAGCAAGTCTTCTTCGTTTTCATCCAGCTCGTTGAGAGACGCCATGCCCTCGCGCACGATGATGTGGCAGGTAGTACAGGCGCAGCTCATGTCGCAGGCGTGTTCGATGTTGATGTTGTTCTCAAGCAGCGCTTCGCAGATGCTGTCGCCAACATTGGCTTTGATCTCTGCGCCTTGCGGGCAGATCTCGATGTGGGGGAGGATTTTGATGATGGGCATTTGTGGCGCTCAAAGAATTTGAATACCGGACGCAAAGGGCGCAAAAGTTGCGCACAAGACGCAAAAAACACCCAAAGAAGCCGAGGGACGAAAGAAGCTATTCATCAAAGAAGAAAGCTGATTGGTTTTGAGTTTCTTTTTTGCGTCTTTTGCGCAACTTTTGCGGCTTTTGCGTCCGGTCTTTTTCATAGCACTTCCACAGACTTTCCGGTGAGCGCTTTCGCAATGCCCGCGTTCATCCGCGCGGCAGCGAAGGCCTCGGTGCCTTGCGCTAGCGCTTCGGTGGCGGCTTCTACTTTGGCGGCCTCGTTGAAGGCTTTGCCGTCGATGGCGGCTTGGATGAGCGTTGCTAGCGTGTCGCGCTCTTCTTGGGATAGCAAATCGCCATCGGCTTTGAGCGCGGAGCGGGTGGCGAGCACCATGCGGTCAGCCTCTAACCTGGCTTCCGCGATGGCGCGGGCGGCCATGTCTTCTTGGGCGGTGCCGAAGCTGTCTTGAAGCATGCGAGCGATCTCAATGTCGGAGAGGCCATAGCTGGGTTTTACGTCGATGCTGGTTTCCACGCCGCTGATTTGCTCTTTGGCCATCACTTGGAGCAAGCCATCGGCATCCACAGTAAACGTCACGCGGATGCGCGCAGCACCTGCAGCCATCGGCGGGATGCCGCGCAGCGTGAAGCGAGCTAGGCTGCGGCAGTCTTTCACCAAATCGCGCTCACCTTGAATCACATGCAGGCTCAGGGCGGTTTGGCCATCTTGGTAGGTGGTGAAATCCTGCGCCATGGCGGTGGGGATCGTGGTGTTGCGCGGGATGATGCGCTCGGAGAGGCCGCCCATCGTTTCAATGCCGAGGCTTAAGGGGATCACATCGAGCAGCAGCAGCTCGCCTTGCGGATTATTGCCGGCAAGTTGATTCGCAGAAATCGCAGCACCCAGCGCCACCACTTCATCGGGGTTCAAATTATTCAGCGGCGGTTTGCCAAAGAACTCTTCAACCGCGCGTTGCACCTGAGGCATGCGCGTGGAGCCGCCCACCATCACCACGCCTTGCACATCTTCCTTGGCTAATTTAGCATCGCGCAGCGCTTTGCGCACGGCTTGCAGCGTCTTGGCTGTGAGATGCGAGGTAACTTGCTCGAAGTCTGTCTTTTGTATAGAAAAAGGGCTTGTACCCGTTATATTGTCTGCGCCGAGTGCTACTAAATCGATAGTAGACAGCTGCTCTTTCACGCTGCGTGCCAGCGCTTTGATCTGCGCTTTGTCAGCAGGCGTGTCCGCCGTCTTGCCCGTTTGCGCGAGGATCAACTCCGCCAAAGCCGCGTCGTAATCATCACCGCCCAGCGCTGAATCACCGCCGGTGGCCAGCACTTCAAACACGCCCTTGGTGAGCCGCAAAATAGAAATATCAAAGGTGCCGCCGCCCAAGTCATACACGGCGTAAATGCCCTCAGAAGCATTCTCTAAACCATAAGCAATCGCAGCCGCCGTGGGCTCGTTGATCAGGCGCAATACATTCAGCCCAGCGAGTTGCGCGGCATCTTTGGTGGCTTGGCGCTGCGCATCGTCAAAATACGCAGGCACGGTGATCACCGCGCCATAAATATCTTCATCAAACGTGTCTTCCGCACGAAACCGAAGCGTCGCCAGAATCTCCGCGCTCACTTCCACCGGCGATTTCGGGCCATGCAGCGTGTCAATCTTTACCATGCCCGGCTCGGCGATGAGCTTGTAGGGCAGCTTATCCGCGCCAACAATATCGTTCAGCCCACGCCCCATCAGGCGCTTCACGGATGCTATGGTTTGCGTAGCATCTTGCGCAGGATTCATAAGGGCTGGATACCCGATTTCCCTTTTATCGCCAAGCAAATAGCGCACAACAGAAGGCAAAATCGCCCTGCCCTCATCATCAGGCAAGCACTCGGCCACGCCATTGCGCACCGAGGCAACCAGCGAATGCGTGGTGCCCAGATCAATGCCCACAGCAATGCGCCGCTCATGCGGATTGGGGCTTGCGCCAGGTTCGGAAATTTGTAGGAGAGCCATGTGTTTATTGTTGGATGGTGTCGTAACGCCGTTCGATATCACGCTGAAATTTTTCGATGAACATCAGAGCGCGAACGGCTTGTGCGGCGGCGGGATAGTCTTTGGATTGGTCGATCAGGCGCTCTGCAATAGACAGCTTCTCGCGCAGTATTTGTGCCGCCTGCTGGCTGATTTCGCCTAAATGTTCTTCTGTAGAGGCATCGTCGAGCGCTTCACGCAGCTCCATCTGCTGCATCAAGAATTCAGCAGGCATGGCAGTGTTGTTTTCTGCATTGATCGGCGCGCCATTCAGCTCGCAAAGATAGGCCGCTCGCTGAATCGGCTCTTTCAAGCGCTGATAAGCCTCGTTGATCCTCACGCTCCATTGCATCGCAATACGCTGAGCGGCTGCGCCTTGGGCAGCGAATTTATCAGGATGCGCCTGACCTTGCAGCGCCTTCCATTGCGCATCAAGTGCAGAGCGGTCTTGGGCGAATTGCTGGGGAATGCCGAACAGCTCGAAATCGGTAGAGGCTAAATTCATCAGAAAAATACCGGACGCAAAAGACGCAAAAGTTACGCAAAAACCGCAAAAAAGAAATGCTGAATTTTTTGCGTCTTTTGCGTAACTTTTGCGTCTTTCGTGGCCTGTCTTTGGGTATTCATCTTAGACACGGAATGACTCACCGCAACCGCATTTGTCGCGCTCGTTCGGATTATTGAAACGGAAACCTTCGTTCAGGCCTTCGCGCACAAAATCTAGCGTGGTGCCATCGAGGTAGGCCTAGCTTTTGGGATCAACCATGAGCTTGATGCCTTCAGTGACAAAGAGCGCATCTTCCGGGGCGACTTCATCGACGTATTCGAGCTTGTAAGCCAAGCCCGAGCAGCCGGTGGTCTTCACGCCTAGGCGCACGCCCACGCCTTTGCCTCGTTTGGCGAGGTATTTGGTGACGTGTTTGGCAGCGGCGGGGGTGAGATTGACTGACATACCGATTACTTGGGGATTCAATGCACTGAGGCAAGCTCAGTGCGAACGGATAAAGAGATGAGCGGATGAAAAGAAAACCAAGCGCTCACGAGTTGCTCAGGCTGCGAGATCAAGCCGCCACGGCCACAGCCGCGCTGTGCTTTTGCTTGTAATCAGAAATCGCGGCTTTGATCGCGTCTTCTGCAAGAATCGAGCAGTGAATCTTCACAGGCGGCAAGGCCAGTTCTTCAGCGATTTGGCTGTTTTGCAAAGCGCCAGCTTCGTCAAGCGTTTTGCCTTTGACCCACTCGGTGACGAGTGAGCTGGAAGCAATAGCCGAGCCGCAGCCGTAGGTTTTGAAGCGTGCGTCTTCAATGATGCCCGTCTCTGGGTTCACCTTGATCTGCAGCTTCATCACATCGCCACAAGCCGGCGCACCGACCATGCCGGTGCCAACCGAATCATCGCCTTTGTCGAACGAGCCGACATTGCGGGGGTTTTCGTAGTGATCTACGACTTTGTCTGAATAGGCCATGATGTTTACTCCTAATACTTAATGTGCTGACCACTGAATGGTGGAAATGTCGATACCTTCTTTGTACATATCCCACAGAGGGCTCAAATCGCGCAGTTTGGCGACGTTGAGTTTGATGGTGGATATCGCAAAATCAATTTCTTCTTCGGTCGTCCAGCGGCCAATCGTCATGCGCAATGAAGAATGCGCCAACTCATCACTGCGGCCGAGAGCGCGGAGCACGTAGCTCGGCTCTAGCGAGGCGCTGGTGCAAGCCGAGCCAGAAGACACGGCCAAGCCTTTGATGCCCATGATCAGGCTTTCGCCCTCAACATAGTTGAAGCTCATGTTGATGTTGTGCGGCACACGGC
>JANMDE010000246.1:0-2244 GCA_031376105.1 Variovorax sp.
CGCGCTATCTTTTTTGAAGTGATGAACTAGTCACGTCTTGCATGCACCTTCGTTGCACACACGTGGTATCGGCAAAAATCCAGCATTGATGCGGCCTGTGATTGAAAAACGGGCTGCGAGCCCGATCTAGACTGAGTTTGATTTCCAGGCACTAGATTCTGCATGGCTTGTCGCCAAGGTGTGCCTGAAAATTGTGCATTCAGGCGTCTCAGAAGTGAGTTAAAAACGTGCTTAAGTAGCTTACGCCATACATCAAAAGTATGCATCAGTACATCCATGGGCCAGAATTTTTGTAGTGTTTTTTTACGTGTTTTCGCACCGAAAATGCGCCACCGGCCACAGAGCCCGATACACTACCTATAGTGTCTTGCCAAACAGAAAAACACTATATATAGTGTCTGAGTGTTGCGCACCAGCTTCTTTTTTGATAGCATGGCACCCAGCTCAGATACTAAAAAAACGCATTTCACCATAACACCAATTGAGATCAACCCACGAGGACGCAATGCAGACGACCACCCTTCCATCCAGCTCCCCTGTTTCTTACCTCGCAGGTGATTTGCCTGCCACTCCGACTGTGCCTGCGCAGGCCGCCAGCAACCCCTACAGTAGCTACCAGATCATTCGTCGCAATGGCTCCGTGGTTCCGTTTGAGCCCAGCAAAATCGCTGTGGCCATGATGAAGGCCTTTTTGGCCGTGCATGGCACACAAGGCGCGGCTTCGGCCAGCGTGCGCGAAGCAGTGGACGCGCTGACGAGCAATGTGGTGCGTGCCCTGATGCGCTCGCGCCCAGGTGGTGGCACTTTTCATATTGAAGATGTGCAAGACCAAGCCGAGCTTGGCCTGATGCGCGGCGAGCACCACGAAGTGGCGCGCGCCTATGTTCTCTATCGGGAGCGCCGTTCGCAAGAGCGGGCCAAGGCCCCCACAACACCCGCTGTGGCCGCCCCCACACTGCATGTTATTGATGCCGGAAAGCGTGTGCCGCTTGACATTGCGCAACTTCAAGGCTTGATTGAATCGTCCTGCGCTAACCTGAGCAAAGATGTTAGCCCCGCACCGATTTTTGCTGAAACACTGCGCAACCTGTACGACGGTGTGCCTGTGGATGAGGTCTACAAAGCCTCCATCCTTGCCGCCCGCACGCTGATTGAAAAAGAGCCAGATTATACCTACGCCACGTCGCGCCTTCTCTTGCACACCATCCGCAAGGAAATCTTGGGCAAAGAAACCACGCAAGCCGAAATGGCCGAGGAATATCTGGAATACTTCCCCCGTTTCATTGCCAAAGGCGTGAAAAACGAACTCCTCGATGAAAAACTAGAGCAGTTCGATCTCAAACGCCTCGCAGCCGCATTGAAGCCTGAGCGCGATTTGCAGTTTGATTACCTTGGCCTGCAAACCCTGTATGACCGCTATTTTCTGCATGTGCGTAAAACCCGTATCGAAATGCCCCAGGCTTTCTTCATGCGTGTGGCCATGGGCTTGTCGCTGAATGAAATTGACCGCGAAGCCCGCGCGATTGAGTTTTATGAAGTCCTCTCATCGTTTGACTTCATGAGCAGCACGCCCACCTTGTTCAACAGCGGCACGCTGCGCTCGCAGCTGTCTTCTTGCTACCTCACCACCGTGCCCGATCATCTGGATGGCATTTACGAATCCATCAAAGAAAACGCGCTGCTCTCCAAATTTGCCGGTGGCTTGGGCAACGACTGGACGCGCGTGCGCGCGATGGGCTCTCACATTAAAGGCACGAATGGCGAATCACAAGGTGTGGTGCCTTTCCTCAAAGTGGTGAATGACACTGCGGTGGCTGTGAACCAAGGCGGCAAACGCAAGGGCGCAGTCTGCGCTTACCTGGAAACTTGGCACTTGGATATTGAAGAGTTCTTGGAACTGCGCAAAAACACCGGTGATGATCGCCGCCGCACACACGACATGAACAGCGCCAACTGGATTCCTGATCTCTTCATGCGCCGCGTGATGGAAAAAGGAACTTGGACGCTTTTCTCACCCCATGACGCACCAGACCTGCATGATCTGTTTGGCTCGGCGTTCGAGAAAGCCTATGTGGCTTATGAGAAAAAAGCAGCGGAAGGGCAACTCAAACTGCATAAAACCGTGTCTGCCCCAGATCTGTGGCGCAAGATGCTCACCATGCTGTTCGAGACCGGCCACCCTTGGATCACCTACAAAGATGCGTGCAATGTGCGCAACTCATACAGGCAATCTTGGAAAGACAT
>JANMDE010000260.1:0-1550 GCA_031376105.1 Variovorax sp.
TCTGCCTCGTAGCTGCGTGTGCTGCCGTCTTTCATCTGAATGGTGGTGATGTGGATGGTTTTCTTGCTCATTTGCTTTTGGATTTCATTGCCAAGCACCGCGCCACCCACCACACCGCCGACGGTGCCCAAGGTTTTACCGTCGCCTTTGCCAATTTGGCTGCCAAGCAAACCGCCGCCAACGGCACCACCGATGATGCCTAAAGCACCGCCCTTGCCTTTGCGCTTTTCACTGCGTACGCCGGTGACGATACCGCAGGTGTCGCACAGTGCGGCGACTTGAACAAGGCGCGCCTTTTCAGCTTGCGCCGCTTGAACCGCTGCAGCATCTTGCGCAGTTTTGGCGCTCGCTGCATCTTGCGCCGCTTTGGCTTTGGCCTGCGCCTCACTGGCTTCTTTGTTGGCTTTTTCGGCAGCCGCCTGCGCAGCGGCCAAATCTTGTTGGGCTTTGACCTGAGCGGGGGTCAGGGGCACAGGCGTGGCGGGCGTGGTAGTTTGCGCTTGAGCGCCAAGTGTGACGCTGAGCAGCAGGCTGGCCAGCAAAAGGGAAATAGGGCGCGAATAGGTCATGAGAGTCTCCTCAAAGGATTGATGATGTCAATGTAACGCGCCCCAAGCTACAGGGGAAGACGCAGTTTCCCGGGTTTGTGACAAAGTTGGCTAGATTGGGCGAAGGCGAGACAAAAGGAACGCAGAAAAGAGGCGAAATCACAGAAAAAGTCTTCGGACTTCTTTCCGCGTCGTTTCTACGTGTTCCGTGCTTCTGTGTCTCGTACTTCCAAGTTTCGTATCAATAGCTCGCCGTTAACTCAACACAACCGAGCTCAATCGGCGGCGATAGGTGGCCACGGTGGGGTCTTCGGGCGGAATGTGGCCGTCGGCCACTTTGGGCTTGGGCAGCTCAATCAGATCGAGCACGGCAATGTAAAGTTTGCGGGCTTTGCCCTCGGAGCCGCCTTCTTTGTCCCACAGTTTGTCGCGCATGAGGATTTCAAGTAATTCGTCGAGTGCGGCGGTGTAGTGGGCTTGAGAGATCAGGGATTGTGCATAAACAAAGCGGGCAGCGAAATCACGTTTGTTAGCCGCAATTTTAAGGTCAAACTCGGACTTTGCCCTTATAAATGCTTCATTGTTTGCTATTGAAGTTATCGCGTTGAGCAGCAACTGAATACTTTCAAAACGGCGCACCACCGTCACTTTGTTGGCCACGGCAGCAAAGGTTTTTTGCGCGGCGGCGACATCGCCTGCGAGCAACGCGGCTTGCAAATAATTAAAGCGGGCATTCTCATCATCGGGCGCTTGCACAATGGCGTCATGCAGCGCGGCGAGTTTGTCTGCTTCGCTGAGGGGCGCGGCAACATCTTCGATCAGCTCTGGCTCGGCGCCGTCATCTGCGGGCGGCAAATGCTTATCCAAGAAGGCTTTAAGCTGGCTTTCGGGCAGCGCTCCCATGAAGCCGTCGACCGGCTGGCCATTCATCATCAAGATGCAGGTAGGGATGCTGCGGATGCCAAAGGCGGCAGAAAGCTGTTGCTCAGCATCCGAGTCGAT
>JANMDE010000300.1:0-6836 GCA_031376105.1 Variovorax sp.
GCAATCGGCGTCGAGCCCACAAAGCTCACCGCTTTAACATCCGGGTGAACGAGCAGCGCATCCACGGCTTCTTTGTCACCTTGCACCACGTTAAACACACCATCTGGCAAACCGGCTTTTTTGAGCAACTCAGCCATGAAAAGCGCAGGAGAAGGATCGATCGGGCTGGGCTTCAAGATAAAGCAGTTTCCCGCTGCAATGGCGACAGGAAACATCCACAGTGGCACCATCACCGGAAAGTTAAACGGCGTGATGCCCGCCACCACACCCAGCGGCTGACGCATTGTCCAATTGTCAATGCCAGTGCCCACTTGCTCGGTGTAATCGCCTTTTAAGAGCTGCGGAATGCCGGTGGCAAATTCCACAATCTCAATGCCGCGTGTGACCTCACCTTGCGCATCCGTAAACACCTTGCCGTGCTCAGCCGTGATCAGATGCGCGAGATCGTCTTTGTGTTGATTCAAAAGCTCTAAGAATTTGAACATCACGCGAGCGCGCTTGAGCGGCGGCGCGTCGCCCCAAGCGGGAAACGCGGCTTGCGCTGAAGCGACAGCGTTGCCAACTTCCGCGCTCGAAGCCAAGGCCACTTGCCCTGACACTGCACCCGTGGCGGGGTTGTAAACCGGCTGGCTGCGGCCGGATGTGCCTGCGACGACCTGGCCTTGAATGAAGTTCCCGATATTTGCTATGCTCATAATTACTCCGAATAAGTGACGAGATTGTGCAGAGTAAAAAATAGATCGTCCAATGAGATTTCAAAAACAATGTATAAATAGAAATTATGAATTTTGTCGATTTGATGAATCTCAAAGCTTTTGTGGCTGTGGCGCGTGAGGGCACCGTTTCCAAAGCCGCCGAAACACTGCACCTGACTCAGCCCGCCGTCAGCCTGCAACTCAAAGCCGTGCAGGAACGCACCGGGCTGCAGCTCTTTGCCCGCTCGGGGCGCGGGCTGCGGCTCACGCGCGATGGCGCGGCGCTGCTGCCGCAAGCAGAGAAAGTGCTCACTGCCCTGCAAGATTTTGGCCGCAGTGCGCAAAGCCTGCAAACCAGCCTGCGCGCTCGTTTGCGTATTGGCACGATCCTTGATCCTGAGTTCATCCGCTTGGGCGCTTTCCTCAAAGCGTTGGTGGAAGCCGCGCCGCAAATCGAAACCGAACTCTCCCAACATATGAGTGGCGATGTGTTGGCCAAGGTGCAGCAAGGTAGCTTGGATGTGGGATTTTATTTGGCAACCCAGCCAGAAATCCAAGCCCTGCGCGGCGATGTATCGCCGCCACCCGCCAGCACCATCAATCCCTATCTTTTTGAAGGAAATATGCCACTCGCCCTTGATGAATATACACAGTATGCTACTAATTTAGTAGTGAGTGAGTTGGCGCACTTCAACTACCTTGTGATCGCACCCGCAGGCTGGGGCCCGCAAGTGATGGGGCGCGACTGGCGCGGTCTGGCTCAATTGCCATGGATTTTGACGCCGCCCGCGTCTGCGCACCATCGCCTGCTGCAAACGGTGATGCAGCCACTCGGCTTGAGCCCCAAACGCGCCGCCTTGGTGGATCAAGAGGCATCCATGCTGGATTTGGTGCGCTCGGGGGTGGGGCTGACTCTGGCGCGTGACACGATAGCGTTGCGCGAGGCACAGTCGCGCGGCCTGGTGATCGCAGATCGGGTGTCGTTGCCCTGCTGCTTGTGTTTCGTGCATGCCAGTGCAGCAGCGGGCAGCGGCGCGGTGATGGCTGCCATCCTGGCTTTACGGCAGGTCTGGCTACACGCAAACTAAGAAGGCAAACCGTGAAAGATGATGCGAATGCACCACACTCCAGCCCCCGGCTGCACCCCACGTTCGCGGGGTTGACAGGCGACAAGGTGCACACAGCAAGAAAAACAGCGCGTTCGCGGCTACCATGTGCGTAACAATGACAACACCATGAGTGACACTCCGCGCATTGAGCAACACATTCACAGCGGTGATGCCAGCGCTCGCTTGCATCTGCTCGGGCGCTGGACGGCGGCGCAACTCAGCCGCGAAGGTGTGCTGATTCAATTGCTCGCCCAGTTGAAGGCCACGCCAGACGCTAACATGCGCTGGGATCTGCGGCTGATGCTGCGCTTGGATCACATTGGCGCGCAACTGCTCTGGAACCACTGGGGGCGCACGTGGCCAGCGCAGCTTGATCTCATGCCCAGTCAGCGCTCCGTCTTGCAGCGCGTCGCGCAATTCACAGCGCCCAAACCCAAGCATGTGCCTCCCACGCTCTGGCAACGCTTTCTAAATCTCGGCGAGATCATTCTGACCGTGATTTCGCACCTGCGCGGCTTCACCCGGCTCGTGGGCCAGCTCTTTTTGGATCTGATCCGCTTTGCCAAAGCGCCTAAAGAAGCGCCTTGGCGCGATATTTCTGGGCATTTATTTCATATCGGCGCCACCGCCATGCCGATCACGGCGCTGGTGGGGTTTTTAATCGGCGTCGTCTTGGCCTATCTGAGCGCGCAGCAACTCAAGCAATTTGGCGCAGATGCCTTTATTGTAGATTTGCTGGGTGTCTCGCTCGTGCGTGAGCTGGGGCCTATGTTGGCGGCCATTTTGATCGCCGGGCGCTCGGGCTCAGCGATCACGGCGCAAATCGGCGTGATGCGCGTGACGGAAGAATTGGATGCAATGCGCGTCATGGGTATTCCGCATGGTTTTCGCTTGGTGATGCCGCGTGCGATTGCTTTGGCCATTGCCATGCCCTTGATTGCGGTCTGGACAACCACGATGGCGCTGCTTGGCGGCATGCTCGCGGCTGATATCGCACTGCAAATTTCGCCGCATTTCTTTTTACAGAGTTTGCCCAAAGCCGTCGAAATCAGCAACCTCACGCTGGCGATGAGCAAATCGGTGGTTTTCGGCATCATGATCGCCCTGATCGGCTGCCACTACGGCCTGCGCATCAAGCCCAATACAGAAAGCTTAGGGCAAGGCACCACGGCCTCGGTCGTTACGTCGATTACCGTGGTCATTTTGATCAACGCGGTGTTTGCCATTGTCTTCAAGGACGTGGGGCTATGAGCCACAGCGATCTTTCCGCGTTTGACGCGCAGCATTTGGTGGACATCCGCAATCTGTGGACGGTGTTTCGCACGCCTGAGGCGGAATTCGTAATTCACAAAAATCTAGACCTCCAAATTGAACGCGGCGAAGTGGTCTCGCTCGTGGGGGGTTCGGGCTCGGGCAAGACAACTTTGCTTCGGCAAATCCTCGGTCTGGAGTCACCCGAGCGCGGGCAAGTCAGCGTGCTTGGCGCGCCTGCTGCACAACTGGGCGCCAAAGGCGCAGCCAGCCGCGTGGGTATGTTGTTCCAACATGGGGCCTTGTTTTCTGCTTTTAGCGTCTTGGATAACATCGCCTTTCCCCTGCGCGAATTGGGCACACTGCCCGATGATTTGATCGAAGATGCGGCTCTGGTGAAATTGCAAATGGTGGGGCTCGAGCCCAAGCATGCTGACAAAATGCCATCCGATTTGTCGGGCGGCATGGTCAAGCGCGTGGCGCTGGCTCGCGCCCTCATCATGGATCCGCCCCTGCTCTTGCTCGATGAGCCCACCGCCGGGTTGGATCCTGAAAGCTCCGATGGCTTTTGCGCCCTGCTGCGCAGCCTTCACAAAGAACTTGGCCTCACGGTGGTGATGGTCACGCATGATCTGGACACTTTGTATGAATTGTCCACCAGCGTGGCCGTGCTCGCGCAACAGCGCGTGATCGTCAAAGCGCCGCCGAAAGAAGTCATTGCGTATCCGCATCCGTTCATTCAGGAATTTTTCTTGGGCGAGCGTGGGCAGCGCGCAATGGAGTTGCTTCGGGAGTATCCTTTTGCAGTGTAGGAAGACCTATGGAAAATAAATCACACGCTCTAGCCGCCGGCGCGTTCGTCATTTTGGTGACGGCGCTGCTTGTGGCGCTTGCCACTTGGCTGCTACGCGACACTCGCATCCGCGACGCGCTGGAATTTTCCACGCGTGAATCCGTCACCGGCCTGCAACCGCAAGCCGTCGTACGCTACCGAGGCATCGCCGTGGGCAAGGTCGATTCGATTGAATTCGATCCCAAAACACGTGGCAATGTGCTCGTCAAGCTGGCCATCAACCAAGGCACGCCGATCACCAAATCGACCTACGCGGTGCTGGGCTATCAGGGCGTGACGGGGCTGGCCTATGTGCAACTTGATGACGATGGCGCGTCCAGCGAGTTACTGGATTTATCAGCCGGTGTTGCGCCGCGCATCGTGCTCAAGCCCAGCTTGCTCTCCAAGCTCTCTGATCAAGGGGCGAATATTCTGATTCAAGTCGAAGAAACTGCCAAGCGGATCAACCAATTGCTTGCACCCGACAACCAAAAAGTTTTGATGGGCAGCGTGCAAGCGATTGGCGCGAGCGCGAGCAATTTTTCCAACCAAATGACCGCGATACAGCAGATTTTGGATGCTCAATTCGGCCCCGAGCGTACCGACATTCCCGCTTTGGTTAAAGACACACGTCAAACCATGCAAGCCCTACAAATCACGAGCAACGAATTCAGCAAAACCGCACAAGAAACCAGCAAAGCCGTGGCCACTTTGGGCAGTGTTGGCCAACGCGTGCTCGACAAAGGCGGCACACTGGATCGCGTTAACGAAAGCCTCAGCAATGCCAACAGCGCCGTGCAGGCCATTGGCCAAAGCGCGCAAGCGCTGTCAGCCACCACTCTGCCTCGCACCAACCGTACCATTGACGATGCAGGCAAAGCAGCTCGCTCAGCTGATCGGGTCGTCAAGGAGTTTGGCGATAACCCACAAAGCCTAATCTTTGGCAATGGCCAAATTCCTCCTGGGCCAGGCGAGAGCGGTTTTGCCCCACCCAACAAGCCTTGAAGGAAGAGACAATGAAGCACCCAAGTCACTTACAAATTGCTATTAAATATATAGCATACTATACGATATCTATAAGGGCAATTGCGGGTTTTTACATCAATACACCGCTCCAAGCACAGCTATCAAAGCTTGGGCGACTGGCTCTGGCGAGCAGCGTCTTGGCACTGGCCGCTTGCGCAACACCGCAAGCGCCAAACCCAAAAGCGGTTTACGATTTCGGCCCGCTGCTGACTTTGCCGCCCACCAGCCTGTTGGCCAAGCTGGCCATCGCGCCAGCGATTTCATTGCTTGAAATAGACAGCGGCGCTGGCTTAGATTCCACCGCCTTGCTGTATCGCTTGGGCTATGCCGATGCGCAGCAATTGCGCCCCTATGCACAGGCGCGCTGGTCTGTGCCCCCTTCCCAGCTGATCTGGGCCCGGCTGCGTGATGCGCTGGCGCTGCAAGGCCCGGTGGTGGGTCCAGCGGCCATCACGCCTTGGATGTTGAAGGTCGAACTGGAAGAGTTCAGCCAGTTGTTTGTCAGCCCGGACGCGAGCTTGGGCATGATCCGGCTGCGCGCCACTTTGTATCAAGCGGATCGTCTGGTCGCGCAGACCAATGTCTTGGTTCGCACCAATGCACTCACGCAAGATGCCCCCGGTGGTGTGAAAGCACTGACGGCAGCTACAGATGATGCTGTTGCCCAATTGGTGCGCTGGGCCCGCTTGGAAATTGGATCGTGAGTCAAGCGACACCATGAACGCCAACGATCTGCTGCCCGACTCCGTCCTGCAAACTTTGCTGGCCAGAGGATTGCGGATGGATGGCGATTGTCGGGAACTGGCGCGCTATGCCGACCACATCGTGCTCAGCTCCAGCTTGCTACATGATTTCACACTGGACGATTTGGGCATCTTGGGCAATTGCATGCCCCGCATTGTGGCCTCGCCAGGGCATGTATTGATCGCCGAGGGGGAAGCCGGCGATTGGCTGCTGGTGTTGCTGAGCGGCACCGTGGATGTCACCAAACGCCTGCATTTGCCGGGGCTTTCGGATCAGCCCGCGCAGGCTTCACGCTTGGCTGTTGTGCGCGCTGGTGCCAGCTTAGGCGAAATGTCGATGTTTGACAGCGAGCCACGCAACGCCACCTGCACCGCCATTGACGAAGTGCAGGCCGGCATCCTCACCCGCGCAGCCATCAGCCACTTGATCCAAAATCACCCCGCTGTCGGCGCAAAACTCTTGGTAAAAATCACCCAGCTCCTCGCTCAGCGCCTGCGCAACACCAGCGTGAAGCTGGTCAAAGCAGTCACGGACCGACATCAACAAGAGTTGTTTAAATCATAGTGTCTTGCTGACACTGAAAACTGTCTATAAGTCACCGCCAAATCGCGCGGCTCAAAAGCGAAAGTAAGATGCCAGAAACGATTACTTAAGCAATTGTCTTCAACAGCCGCTTCAAATACCGCCCCGTAAAGCTGCCCTCTGCGTTGGCCACTTGCTCAGGCGTGCCCACCGCCACCACTTGCCCGCCACCTGAGCCGCCCTCAGGGCCCATGTCGATGAGCCAATCTGCTGTTTTGATCACGTCGAGGTTGTGTTCGATGATGACGATGGTGTTGCCTGCGTCGCGTAATTGGTGCAGCACTTTGAGCAGGAGTTCGATATCTGCAAAGTGCAGGCCGGTAGTGGGTTCGTCTAGGATGTAAAGTGTGCGGCCGGTGTCGCGTTTGGAGAGTTCGAGCGCGAGTTTGACGCGCTGGGCTTCGCCGCCGGAGAGGGTGGTGGCGCTTTGGCCGAGGCGAATGTAACTCAGGCCCACGTCGAGTAGGGTTTGCAGTTTGCGAGCGATGGTGGGCACGGCTTTGAGGAACTCGAAGGCTTCGCCAACCGTCATCTCCAAAACCTGCGCGATATTCTTGCCTTTGTATTGCACTTCAAGCGTTTCGCGGTTGTAGCGCT
>JANMDE010000330.1:0-11635 GCA_031376105.1 Variovorax sp.
CGGCGGTGGTCACCGGCGTGGTGCGGCTGACCACGATGCTCTCGACTGTGACTTCACCGTCGAGCACGAGGATCATGTAATCGGTGTTGTTTTTGTCGCCTTCTTGGATGAAGACGGTGCCTTCTTCAAACTTCCTTGGGCTCATATAGCTCACCACGATGCGCGCTTCATCGATGGACAGACGCATCATGGCATCGGGCGCAGCGAGCAGTTCGGCGGCCAGCTCAGCGCTGTCTGAGCCCGCCGTTTTGAGCAAGCGATCCGCCAACTCTTCGTCGAGCACCGTTTGTTGTTCGGTGTCGCTGAAGGACTCGGGGGTGCGTGAGAAGAGCTTTTTGAACATAGCTATGAGTTTATAGCGTTAAAATCGCAAATCTCCAAGGAGCGTTGCAGCAAAACCGTGCTTTAAGCGGAATTGCCAGGCTTGGAGGCATCTCTTGCACAACGGCGCTCACCGAACGATCTTTGATTCAGGTGAGCCCCGTGTCTGCTATTTCTGTCCCTTCCGTTCTTCCCATGATGCTTTCTGGCTTGGAGCCAGTGAAGATTGCCGCTGGCACGCTGTTTGTCAACGTGGGTGAGCGAACCAATGTGACGGGATCCAAAGCTTTCGCCCGCATGATTTTGAATGGCGAATACGAGCAGGCGCTGGCTGTGGCGCGCCAGCAAGTTGAAAACGGCGCGCAGATCATCGATATCAACATGGATGAAGCCATGCTCGACAGCGAAGCGGCCATGGTGAAATTCTTAAAGTTAATCGCCAGCGAGCCGGATATTGCGCGCGTGCCGATCATGGTGGATTCTTCTAAGTGGAGCGTGATCGAGGCAGGGCTGCGCTGCATTCAGGGGAAGGGCATCGTGAATTCGATTTCGATGAAAGAAGGCATTGAGCCTTTCAAGCATCAGGCGAAGCTTTTGCGCCGCTATGGCGCTGCGGCAGTCGTCATGGCGTTTGATGAAAAAGGTCAGGCCGATACCTACGCCCGCAAAATTGAGATTTGCGAAAAGGCGTATCGCGTGCTGGTGGATGAAGTGGGCTTTCCGCCGGAAGACATTATTTTTGATCCGAACATTTTTGCGATTGCCACCGGCATTGAAGAGCACAACAACTACGCGGTGGATTTCATCGAAGCTACGCGTTGGATCAAAGCGAATTTGCCGGGCGCGAAAGTCTCGGGCGGCGTATCGAATGTGAGCTTTTCATTTCGCGGCAATGATCATGTGCGCGAGGCGATCCACACGGTGTTTTTGTACCACGCGATTCAAGCTGGCATGGACATGGGCATTGTGAATGCTGGGCAGCTCGGTGTGTATGAGCAGATTGATCCAGCGATGCGCGAGCTGGTGGAAGATGTGGTGCTTAACCGCGATCCTGATGCAGGGGAAAAGCTCGTGGCCGCCGCTGAGGGCTTGAAGGGTGCTGCGAAAGACGAATCAACTCGCCTCGTGTGGCGCGAGAAAGATGTGAACGGTCGCTTGGCGCATGCGCTGATTCATGGCATCACGGATTTCATCGTGGCAGACACGGAAGAAAGCTACCAAGGCATCAAATTAAAAGGCGGCAGGCCGCTTCATGTGATTGAAGGCCCGCTGATGGATGGCATGAATGTGGTGGGCGATTTGTTTGGGCAGGGCAAGATGTTTTTGCCGCAGGTGGTGAAATCTGCTCGCGTGATGAAGCAAGCGGTCGCGCATCTGCTGCCCTATATTGAAGCAGAAAAGCTACTGATGGAAGCGGCGGGGCAAGATGTGCGCACCAAAGGCAAGATCATCATTGCCACGGTGAAGGGTGATGTGCATGACATTGGGAAAAATATCGTCACGGTGGTCTTGCAATGCAATAACTTTGATGTGGTGAACATGGGTGTGATGGTGCCTTGTCATGAGATTTTGGCGCGCGCCAAGGTGGAGGGTGCAGATATCGTGGGCCTCTCCGGCCTCATCACGCCATCGCTCGAAGAAATGCAATACGTGGCGGCTGAGATGCAGAAGGATGATCATTTCCGCATGCGCAAAATTCCGCTGCTGATTGGTGGCGCGACCTGCTCTAGGGTTCACACTGCCGTGAAAATCGCGCCGCATTACGAAGGCCCAGTGGTGTATGTTCCGGATGCTTCGCGCAGCGTGGGTGTGGCGCAGAGTTTGCTCTCTGATCAAGCCACGAAATACATTGCTGAGCTCAATGCGGATTACGATCATGTGCGCAAGCTGCACGCGAACAAAAAGCAAACGCCGATGTGGCCGCTGGCCAAAGCGCGCGCGAACAAAACGCTGCTTGACTGGGCAAGCTACACCCCCCTCGTGCCCAAATTCATCGGCCGTCGCTTATTCGAGAATTTCGATCTGACGGAGCTGGCGAAATACATCGATTGGGGCCCGTTTTTCCAGACCTGGGATTTGGCTGGGCCTTTCCCGCAGATTTTGAAAGACGAGGTGGTGGGCACGGAGGCGGTGCGTGTGTTTGCCGATGGCAAGCGCATGCTACAACGCCTGATTGAAGGCCGTTGGCTCACGGCCTCGGGTGTGATTGGTTTGTATCCCGCCAACAGCGTGGGCGACGATATCGCGATCTATGCCGACGAATCGCGCACAGCGAAGGTGATGACTTGGCATGGCCTGCGCCAGCAAACTGAAAAGCAAATGATCGATGGCGTGATGCGGCCCAGCCGCTGCCTGAGTGACTTCATCGCGCCACGGGGGGAGACCTCAATAACTCCTAATTCAATAGCAAACAATGTAGATAATATAAGGGGCAGTAGCCCAAAAACCTTAAAAAATCAGGATTACATTGGTATTTTTGCCGTCACAGCAGGTCTGGGCGTGGAGAAAAAAGAAAAGTTTTTCGCTGACGACTTAGACGACTACAGCGCCATCATGCTCAAAGCCTTGGCTGATCGCTTGGCCGAAGCCTTTGCCGAGATGCTACACCACCGGGTACGCACCGATTTGTGGGGCTATGCGCCCAGTGAAGCTTTGACGACCGAAGAGCTCATCGCCGAAAAATACCAAGGCATTCGCCCCGCCCCCGGCTACCCCGCCTGCCCCGATCACAGCCCTAAGCGCGACATATTCCGCGTCTTGCAATGCGAAGACATCGGCATGGCCTTAACCGAAAGCCTAGCCATGACGCCCGCCGCCAGCGTAAGCGGTTTCATGCTCAGCCACCCAGAATGCCAATATTTCAGCGTCGGCAAAATTGGCGAAGACCAGCTCAAAGATTTGGCGGCGCGGCGCGGTGAGACGCAGGAGCAATTGCAGAGGTTGCTCGCGCCGAATTTGTGATCTAGCCGCTTGCAACACGGGCAGTACTCGGGCTGGCGTGAGCGCTGTCAGCCCGAGTGCCGCTCACTCTGTTGAAAGAGAGTTGGTGCGCCTATCGCCTGCCCCCCGCCTCTGAAAGCCAACCATCAAGGCAGCGCGGCTTTCCACGGCACATCTTCCACCTTGCGTGGTTTGCCGATCGGCGCAGAGGCTTGGCCTTTTTTCACGGCGGCCATGTCTTCTTCACTGGGGTATTGACCGAGCAAGAGGTAATCAAACACGCGGCGGGCGATTGGGGCGGCATGCTCTGCGCCAAAGCCCGCGTTTTCCACAATCACTGCCAACGCGATTTGCGGGTTGTCTGCGGGTGCAAAGGCCATATACAGGGCATGGTCGCGCTGATGCTCTTCCATTTTGGAGGCGTTGTATTTGTCTTTTTGACCAATGGTGACGGCCTGCGCGGTGCCGGTTTTGCCGCCACTTTGGTAGCCTGCGCCTGCAAACACACGCGCCGAAGTGCCTTCTTTCGTGACGCCCACCAAGGCGCGATTGATCACAGCCACATTTTCTGGTTTGTAGCCCAAGCTGATGGCGGATGCTTTGTTGATGGGTTGCCAGGTGCGGCTCAAAGCGTCTTGGGTGGCCGTGATGAGCTTGGGCTGATGCTTAATGCCGCCATTGGCCAAAATGGAGGTAGCATGCGCCAATTGGAGCATGGTGAAGGTGTTGTAGCCTTGGCCGATGCCCAGAGAAATCGTCTCGCCTGCATACCATTTCTTCTGTTCAGGGCGCTTGTAATAGGCGCGCTTCCAGTCTTGGCTGGGCAACACACCACGCACCTCGCCTTGGATATCAATGCCCGTGTATTGGCCAAAGCCGAGCGGTTTCATGAAATCATGCATCGCATCCACGCCCAGCTCATTGGCCAGAGAGTAGTAATACACGTTGGATGATTTCACGATGCTGCGATACATATCCACCGCGCCCAAGCCACCATCGCCGTGGCTGCGGAAGGTGTGGCCACCAAACGTCCAAGAGCCTGCGTCGTTGATGATGGTGCTGGGGCTGCGTTTGCCAGTCTCTAAAGCAGCGAGCGCCATGAAAGGCTTGTAGGTCGAGCCGGGCGGATACGTGCCGCGCAAGGCGCGGTTGAGCAAGGGCTTATCGATGCTTTCGTTCAAGATTTGCCAGTTTTCGACATCAATGCCCTCGACAAAAAGATTGGGGTCAAAGGTCGGCATGCTCACAAACGCGAGCACCTCACCGTTGCGCGGATCAATCGCCACCAGCGCCCCGCGTCGCTCGCCATACATCTCTTCAATCAGCTTTTGCAGCTTGATATCAATCGACAGTTTGATCGTGTTGCCCGGCGTAGCGGGGTTGCTGGCTAGCTTGCGCACGGCGCGCCCGCCCGCCGACGTTTCGACCTCTTCCACGCCCGTGATGCCATGTAGCTGCTGCTCAAAGCTTTGCTCTACGCCCAGCTTGCCGATGTAGTCGGTGCCCTTGTAATTGGCTTGCTGCTCTTCTGGCAAATCCTCAATTTGCTCTTTTTCGCGCTGGTTAATGCGGCCAATATAGCCAATCACATGGCTGGCCAGATCGCCGTGTGGATACTGGCGGAAAAGCCGCGCCTTGATATCGACCCCCGCAAAACGAAACCGCTGCGCCGCAAAGCGAGCCACTTCTTCGTCAGACAAACGCGTACGGATCGGCAGTGACTCGAAGCTCTTGGATTCATCGAGCAGCTTTTTGAAGCGGCGTTTGTCGCGGGGCTGAATTTCCACCACGGCTGAGAGTTGATCAATGGTTTCTTCCAGTGTGCCCGCTATTTTTGAAGGCGTGATCTCCAGCGTGTAGGCTGAATAATTGGTGGCCAAAATGATGCCATTGCGATCCGTGATCAGGCCACGGTTGGGCACGATCGGCACAATGGCCGTGCGGTTGCTCTCGGCTTGATCGTCAAAGTCTTCATGGCGCACCACTTGCAGCCACACCAGCCGGATCACCAGCAAGCTGAAAGCAAACAAAACCACGCCGCTGGCCACCAGCACGCGGCGGCGGAATCTTGCCAATTCGGCTTCGACATTGCGGAGTTCGGTCATATCGGGAGTTCAGTCATTGCGTCCGCTCCTACAGCGGCCTGTTCGCATCTGGATTGGGTGCGCGCATTTGCGGTGCAAGCAAGATCAGGGTCACCACAGGCCAGAGCAAGGCTTCAATGAAGGGCGCAAGCATGAAGCTCCAGCCCGGAAAGGCGTGGCCTGCCAACAGGCGCACCAAGAGTTGCAGCGCATGGGCCCCTGCAAGCAAGGGGAAAATTTGCAAGGCTTGCGAAGGAATGGAATACCACAGCAGGCGGCGCGAGACTGTGATGGCGAAATAGCTCAGGGCGGTGTAAGCCAAGGCATGCTGACCCAGAAGCGCTCCTTGATGAACGTCCATGCACAGCCCAAACACAAAAGCCGTGCCCACGCCGATGCGCAGCGGCTGATGGATTGCCCAAAACACCAAGGCCAGCGCCAACACATCTGGTGGCCAAGCCGCGCGACCGAGCAGCGTCGATAACAAAATATTTACCATCAAGGCCATCAGCAAGGAGCCCCAGATGAACAGCGGATTGGCGGGCAGCAACAACTGCTGCCCTGGGCGCATGATCATTTTTTTGCTCCTTTTTTAGGAGCGTTCTGTGTAGATTCTATAAGGGTTGGAAGCGGTATTTGTATTGAATATGGCTCCAACAGCATGACATGCCGCGCCCCCAGCGTGTTGGCCAGTGGTTGGCAGCTGATTTTGGCAAAAGCCGAATCGGCACGCCGTTCCACTTTATCTACCCGCGCCACCGGGATACCCGGCGGATACACCCCGTCGACCCCGCTGGTTGACAAAATATCGCCCTGTTGCACATCCGCATTGCCCGCCATAAAGCGCAGCTCCAGCGTGCCGCCATGCACCGATGGGTCGCCATAAACCACGCTGCGTGCGCCGGTGCGGGTGTTGAGCACGGGGATGGTGTGATCGCGATCAATCAGCAGCGTCACTTCGCTGGACAGCGGATACACCCGTGTGACTTGCCCCAACACGCCCGCATCATCCATCACCGGCGAACCCGGCTTGATGCCTTGCACCGAGCCTTTGTCCACCATCACACGCCGCGTGAAGGGGTCGGCTGCGTCATAGATCACCTCGGCGGCTTGCGCAGGGGTGCTGGTGCGCTCACGCAAGGCCAGCAGCTTGCGCAGGCGCTCGTTTTCTAACCCCAACTGCTCCACTTGAGCGGCGCGCTGCGCTTGCAGCGCCAAACGTTGCTTGGCCTCTTGCTCAGATTTTTGTGCATCGTTGAGAGCGGTAAAGTAAGCGCTACCGCCGCGCGCCATCTCCACCGGACGCATCACCAGCCATTGGAATGGATACAGCACACTGGCCACCACCACGCGGATCGGCCCGGTGAGCTTAAAGCGTGTGTCGGCCACCATGAGAAACAGCGCAATCGCGCTGAAGATCATCAGTTTAGACAGGGCGGATTGCCCCTGCCTGAAGAAAGGGGGTGGGCTGCGGTCCAGTGTTCCTAAAGGCACAGCGGACTCCTACTGGCGCGGTTTCAGAGAAAAAGCGAGAGGGGCTTCATTCGGAAGCAAAAATGCTGCCCATGCGGTGGCCGGAATTCTCTAGGGCAATACCGCAACCACGCACCACGCAAGTCAGCGGGTCTTCTGCCACCAACACAGGTAGGCCAGTTTCTTCAGCCAGCAAGCGATCCAGATCGCGCAACAGCGCGCCGCCGCCCGTCAGCATCATGCCGCGCTCGGCAATATCAGCGCCCAGCTCAGGAGGCGTTTGCTCCAAAGCGTTTTTTACGGCCGAGACGATTTGGTTGAGTGGGTCGGTCAAAGCTTCCAGCACTTCGTTGGAAGAAATCGTGAACGCACGCGGCACGCCTTCTGACAGATTGCGCCCCTTGACTTCCATTTCCCGCACTTCCGAGCCAGGAAAAGCCGAGCCAATTTTCTTTTTGATGGCTTCCGCCGTTGGCTCGCCGATCAGCATGCCGTAATTGCGGCGAATGTAGTTGATGATGGCTTCGTCGAATTTGTCGCCACCCACGCGCACACTGCCTTTGTAGACCATACCGCCCAGCGAGATCACGCCCACCTCAGTCGTTCCGCCGCCGATGTCCACCACCATCGAGCCCGAGGCCTCCGACACGGGCAAACCCGCTCCAATGGCTGCTGCCATCGGCTCTTCGATCAAATCCACCGGGCTACCGCCAGCGGCTTCAGCGGCATCGCGAATCGCGCGGCGCTCCACCTGCGTTGAGCCGCAAGGCACGCAAATGATGATGCGCGGCGAGGGCGTGAGCAAGCTACGCGGATGCACCATCTTGATAAACTGCTTGATCATCTGCTCGGTGATCACGAAGTCGGCAATCACGCCATCTTTCATGGGGCGGATGGCTTCAATATTGCCCGGCACTTTACCCAGCATGGCCTTCGCTTCGCGGCCCACCGCTTGAATCACTTTTTTGCCTTGTGGCCCGCCTTCGTGACGAATAGCGACAACAGACGGCTCATCGAGCACGATACCTTTGCCACGTGCAAAAATCAATGTGTTGGCCGTGCCCAAATCAATGGCCAGGTCGGTGGAGAGATACCGACGAAATACACCTAACATCTTCAATCCTTTTTTGCGGATTCCGGCACCCAAAACATCTGCCCAGAACCAAAGACAGGATAATACCTGATTGCTCCCTTGAAATAAGGGGTTTCTGCTCCTAAATTTGTTGCAAAACCCCCTTGATCGTCACTTGAACCACCATGGCCCTCCAACCTTCCGACATTGACCGCATCGCCAATTTGGCACGCCTTGAGCTGCGCGGCGACGAACCTGCTCGCATGCTCAGCTCCATCAACAGCTTTTTTGACATCGTCGAGCAGATGCGCGCGGTGGACACCACCGGCATTGAGCCGCTGGCGCACCCGGTGGCCGCCATCCAAGACATCCAGCTACGCCTGCGAGCCGATATCGCCTGCGAGCCCAACAATCGCGAAGCCAACCAGCGCAGCGCCCCGCTTGTCGAGCGCGGCCTGTTTCTTGTGCCCAAAGTCATTGAATAAGGCCAAGATCATGAGTCAAATCCACCTCCAGTCCTTGCAAAGTCTACGTAGCTTGCTATTAAAAAAGGAGTTTTCTGCTCCTGAACTGGCACAACACTTCCTCGCTCGCATGAAGGCTAATGCCCATCTGGGCGCGTTTTTGGCCATCGACGAAGAAGCCACCCTGGCCCAGGCCCGCGCCGCGCAAACGCGCATTGACGCGGGCGACACCGCTCCCTTGCTCGGTCTGCCCATCGCCCACAAAGACATCTTTGTCACGACCGACTTCCCCAGCACCGCTGGCTCGAAAATGCTGAAAGACTACCGCTCACCTTTTGATAGCACAGTTGTGAGTAATTTAAAGGAGCAGGGCGCTGTTTGCCTTGGAAAACTCAATTGTGACGAGTTCGCCATGGGTTCATCCAACGAAAACTCCGCTTATGGCAAAGTCTTGAATCCTTGGGACACCAGCCGCATCCCCGGCGGCAGCTCGGGCGGCAGCGCTGTGGCTGTTGCCGCTGGTTTGTGCGGTGCAGCAACCGGCACTGACACCGGCGGCTCGATCCGCCAGCCCGCCGCCTTTTGTGGCATTACCGGCATCAAGCCCACCTATGGCCGCGCCAGCCGCTTTGGGCTGATCGCTTTTGCCTCCAGCCTCGACCAAGCCGGCCCCATGGCGCGATCGGCTGAAGACTGCGCTTTGCTGCTCTCTGCCATGTGCGGCCCCGATTTGGACCGTGATTCCACTTCGCTGGACATGCCTGCGGAGGACTTTTCCCGCGATCTGGCCAAACCCATTCAGGGGCTGCGCATTGGTATTCCTAAAGAGTTTTTTAGCGATGGGCTCGCTGCCGACGTGCGCAGCGCCATTGATGCAGCCTTGAAAGCGCTAGAAAAGCTCGGTGCCAAACTCGTGCCCATCACGCTGCCGCGCACGGAGTTGTCGATTCCGGTTTACTACATCATCGCCCCCGCCGAGGCCAGCTCCAACCTGAGCCGCTTTGACGGCGTGAAATTCGGCCACCGCGCCGCGCAGCACGGCGATTTGACCGATATGTACAAAAAGACGCGCATGGAGGGCTTTGGCGATGAGGTCAAACGCCGCATCATGATCGGCGCGTATGTGCTTTCCCACGGCTACTACGATGCCTACTACCTGCAAGCTCAAAAAATCCGCCGCATGATCGCCGACGATTTTCAACAAGCCTTCAAAGATTGCGACGTGATCGCAGGGCCTGTTGCACCCACCGTTGCCTGGAAAATCGGCGAAAAATCCGATGATCCGGTAGCCAACTATTTGGCCGACATCTTCACCCTGCCCGCCTCTCTGGCTGGCCTGCCCGGCATGAGCTTGCCGGTGGGCTTTGGTGCTGCCAACATGCCCGTGGGCATGCAACTCATCGGCAACTATTTCAAAGAAGCACAGCTTCTCAACGTGGCTCACCAATACCAACAAGCTACCGATTTCCACGCCCGCCGCCCGGAAGGCTTTTCAGCATGAGCAAACTCATTCAAGGCTACGAAGTCGTCATCGGTTTCGAGACGCACACGCAACTGGCCACGCAATCCAAAATCTTCAGCCGCGCCTCCACGGCTTTTGGTGCTGAGCCCAACACGCAGGCTTGCCCGGTCGATTTAGCGCTGCCAGGCACGCTGCCGGTGATGAACAAAGGCGCAGTCGTTTGCGCGATCAAGCTGGGGCTTGCACTCGGCTCCACGATTGCCGAGAAAAGCATTTTTGCGCGGAAAAACTACTTTTATCCCGATCTGCCCAAGGGCTACCAGATCAGCCAGTTTGAGATTCCGGTGGTGCAGGGCGGCTCGGTTGAATTCCTCTTAGGCGACGAAAAGAAGACCGTGCGTTTAGTCCGCGCGCACCTTGAAGAAGACGCCGGAAAATCCCTTCACGAAGATTTCATCGGTCAATCGGGCATTGACCTGAACCGTGCTGGCACGCCGTTGCTGGAGATCGTCACCGAGCCCGATATGCGCTCCTCGGATGAAGCCGTGGCGTATGCCAAAGAGCTGCACAAAATCGTCACCTGGATTGGCATTTGCGACGGCAACATGCAAGAAGGCTCCTTCCGCTGTGATGCCAACGTCTCCGTGCGCAAGCCCGGCGCGGAGCTGGGCACACGCCGCGAGATCAAAAATCTTAACAGCTTCAAATTCATGCAGCAAGCCATTGATTTTGAGATCCGCTGGCAAATTGAGCAGATCGAAGACGGCAAAAAAATCCAGCAAGCCACCGTGCTGTTTGACCCCGACACCGGCGAGACCCGAGCGATGCGCACCAAGGAAGACGCGGCCGATTACCGCTATTTTCCCGATCCCGATTTGCCGCCTTTGCATGTGGCACCAAGCTGGGTGGAGAGCGTGAAAGCCACCATGCCCGAACTGCCGCGTTTGATGGCGCAGCGTTTTGTGAGTGATTACTTGCTGCCAGAATATGACGCAAGCACGCTCACGCAAAGCCAAGCGATGGCTGCTTATTTTGAAGTGGCATCGAAGGCGTGTGGGCAACCCAAGCTGGTGAGCAACTGGGTGATGGGCGAAGTCTCGCGCCGCTTGAACCAAGACGAAAAAGCGCTTGATCAATGCCCGGTGTCAGCCGTGCAACTGGGTGCGCTGATCAGCCGCATTCACGATGGCACGATTTCCAACAATGCAGCCAAGCAGGTCATGGATGCGCTGTGGGGTGATTTCAGTGGAGTAGTCGCGGACTCTTATGAGGAAGCTTTGCCTGCGCTTGACGCATTGATCGAGGCCAAAGGTCTCAAACAGATGAACGACTCCAGCGCGCTCGAGAAAATCATCGACGAGGTGCTCGCGGCCAATCCTGACAATGTGGCTCAGTTCAGGGCGGGCAAAGACAAAGCGTTCAACGCCTTGGTCGGCCAAGCGATGAAAGCCAGCAAAGGCAAGGCCAATCCGCAGCAGGTGAATGATCTACTGCGCAGCAAACTGGGCGCTTGATACAGCGCAGTCTATTGCACCATCGCGCGTTTTATCCGGCAGCCCATCAGGCAGCAGGGGGCGGATGGCTCCATGTCCCCCGACGGCGATGAAGAGTGTTTCGATTTGGCAGGGGCTGTGCGCCGTCTCCGCCTTTACTTACGCCATCCGCCCCCTGCCGTCTGATGGACATGGTGTTCCAAGTGCAATTGCGAGCAAAGGCGGCTTATCGTCGAAGCCTAGGAGTCTGGGCCGCAGAACATTTCGGCCAAAACAGCCGAGAAACCGGTATCGTTTGTCGATACTTCCAGCGCCGATAGCTACGG
>JANMDE010000345.1:0-7330 GCA_031376105.1 Variovorax sp.
TCATCACGCCAAAAGCCTGACAGAGCAGTCAGTGCGGATGGCGTAAGTCAAGGCGGAGGCGGGGAAACTCTTTCACCGAAGATAAGCAACACCCAAACCCCGCCGGGGGACATGGAGCCATCCGCACTGGCTGCTCTGTCAGGCGTCATCCCGGCGAGAAATACTCAAAGCACAGGCCGAGCAAATCGTCACGCGCAGTTGGTGGTGCGAAGGTCAGTGCGCCATCTAAGCCAAGGTTGCGGTCAATGCGTAGCTATAAAATAAATAGCACACTACGCAGATTCTATGACGGCGATTGGCCTGTTTTGCCCTAAAACTGACTAGAAAGCGATTCAACGCGTGAGCATCACCACGCGCTCAGCGGGTACGTTCAAACGCAGTTCGACCCACTGGCCGCCTGCGCGGCCGGGCAAGGTGTTCATGGCTTGCACATCAAGAGGGGCATCACCCGCCCTCACCGCAGGCACGGGGTTTTTGCCGCCTGGGCTGGCATCGCCAGCCGCCAGGGCTTGGCCAGAGTTGCATTTACTCAGAAGCGCAGGCTGCGCTATGCGCACGGATTTGACGGAGGAGAGGGTGGTTTGCGCAGCGCCGCTCAAGGGTTGGCCATTCGCATCGAGCAATTGCATGCCTTTCGCTTGCGGTGCCCAGCGGCCATCCTGACTCAAGCGCCCGGCCAAGATGCATTGCGCCTCGCTGGAGGCCAGAGCGGGCAAGGATGCGGCGAGTGCCAAGCCCAACAAAATACAGTGGCCAGCGGAGATCATGTGACCGTCAGCAAGCGATCTGGATTCGCGTCGAGCTTGGTGAGCGCGGCGCGGGTGGCGCGCACGGTGAGGGTCTCGTCTTCCACCGGTGCCATCAAACCGGCTTGCAGGTAGGCAGCTAAGCGCTTGAGTTGGAACAAATACGTGAGGCCGGAATTGTCGGCAAACAAGAAAAGCTGGCCGCGCTTGCTGCGCCAAGAATACTGCACGCGCACCATCTTGCCTTTGTGGTCCAGATGAAACCAGCTGCCGCGCTCCAATTCCATGGCCCAAGCGCGCATCGCCTGCGTTGGCTCACTGCCGCCTTCGCTGATGATCTCCACGCCCGTCATGTCAATGCCCAGCATGAGCTCAATGCTTTCGGCATCCAGCGGCAAATCGCCCACATCTTCTTCCGAGACAAAATCTTCCAAATGCTTGATGCGCTGCGCCACCTCGGCCACTTGGCCTTGGTCCATCGCTGCCCCCTTGCTCATGAAGGCATCGGCCAGCGTGTCACTCAGCTGCTTGATATGGCCATCTTGCGTTGCGGCATCCAGCCCCAGCAGCCCCATACCAGCGCGCAGGCGCTTGAGCAAATCGGGCAAATCGGCAATCACTTTGGCGCGCTCAGCGCGGCTTGATTTGGTGCTGGCGGCCCAGAGCAGATCGGCAGCCACTTGCTTGAGCGCGAGAGTTTGCGCATGCTGGCCCCCATTCTTCATGGCACCCAGCGCCATCACCTCGGCCCACACCTTGAAGAGAAATTCGCGGATTTCATCGCGCAAAGGCATGTTACCCAGCATCTTGCGCAGCTCAATTGTGTATTGAATGGCCGCGGTTTCTTTCTGCTCGACCTGCTGCGCCAGCGACACCACCTTGGCCGTGGCTTTGCTTTCGGTGAGGAATTTAGAGAGAAATTTTTCGAATTCGTCAAACACCAGCTGAAACACGCGGCGCCCGGTTTCGGGATATTGCTCAATCGTTTGCACAATGCGCTTGATCTCGGCTTCCAGCTCGGCGCTGCCCACATTGGCATCAAAGCCCAGCACGCAAGAGCCCATGCGGTCAATCAACCGACGCGCAGGATGTTGCATCGTGCCAAAAAACTCAGGCTCAGACAGCGCTAATCTAAGCACGGGCATTTGCAAGCGCGCAAACCAAACGCGCACCCCAGTGGGAATGCGCTCTTCAGCCAAGATGCTTTGAAACATCAGCGCCACAATCTCAATCGTGGCTTTTTCGCTGTCGCTGTCAGCGACCTTTTTTAGCTCTTTGGTCTGCTCGCGCAGCGCATTGTTAACCTGCGCAGGCTGCATGCCTTCCACAATTTGCGCGTTCACGCCCGCATACATCTGCCCTTGTACGATGCCGCCAGCTTGGCCTTGCTGGGTGGCGCCGCCCGCTTGCTGGGTGCGTTGGTAGCCCGGCGTGCGCACGGCGGCCCGCGGTGCCATCGCTGCGGCCAGTTGGGGCGACATGTGCGGCCCGCGCGTGTCTTCAAAACCCGCCACCCGCTGCACCAGCATGTTTTTCAGCTGCCCCATGACGCCTTGCGCACGCATGCGCGCACGCGCCAGCGGCGTGGTGGCCGTTTGCATGCGGGTTTCTTCTTCGTGGGCATCGGCCATGTAGTTGGCAACAGCGGAGCGCCCGGGGCGCGCGGCCTGTTGACCACCTGACTGCCCTCCCGCCTGCTGGCCGGCTTGCGAGTCCCCGCCAGCACCGCTGCGCTGCGTGCCAGCGCGAGATTCTCCGTAACCCCCCGGATTACTGTAGCCACCGCTCATGCCTGCGCTATTTCCACGACCTGCACCTGCTGTACCGCGCATACCCGCCGGCATGGCATCGGTGGAGAAACCACTGAAGCCGCTGCCCATGTTTTGCATGGCGGCTTGCTGGGCGGCGGCTTGTTGCACCGCAAATTGAGCAGCCTGGGCGCGCAGCCTCGCCACATGTTCGGCGATCTGGCTGGAGGCGTTGCCAGCTCGGCTCAGCGCACCCAGGTTGCTCGCTTGTGGCCTGCCATCGGAGCCGAAGTTGGTTGAGTTATAGCCGGTGGAACTGTAGCTGGTGGGGCTGTAGCCATTACTTAAGGGCACGCCTTGGGAATTGGTCAAACCGCCGGGCTGGCTCGGGGCGGCGGGCTCGGCGGCTTGTCCCGGTTTGGCGACCGCGTTGGGTGCACGTTTGAGATTGGAGCGAAGGTCAATTTCTTTCATCACGCCTTGCGCGATGAGAAATTCATTGGCAGATTTATAGGCTTTGACGATCTGGTCGCCAAAGGACTGCTGGATCACATCCTGCACCGCCATCCAAGCCTCTTGACTCAGACCTGCCGCAATCCATTGCTCGAGCAGGGTTTGCGCACAGGTCTCTGGCCGAAGGATATCGGTTTTGTCGAGCTCATCTTTGTCGTCCAGCATGCGAACGCGCACATGCAGATCGTTGAGTTCCCAGCCAGATTTATCGAGCATGCGCATGGCCAGGCGCGATGAGAGGATTTTGGTTTCCACCACCTCGTTGCCAATCAGCTCCAAATTCAGCGCGGGCAGGCGCGTGCTGGACACCGACAAATCCGTTTGAGAGACCGTTTTCCAAGAACGATCCGTGCCTTCGAGCCATTTGATCTGACCTTGCTGAAAATTCACCATCGCATCGCGGCGATCTTGCGCTTCGCGGGCATTGGTGGATTGCTCAAACAAGGTCGACAGGCGGGTGCTGATACCGGCAGACAGCTCGGTGAGCAATTTGACGGCCTGCTCCACAAACACGGCGCGCGCCTGCCGCGCGAGGGCAGCAGGGTTGGCAGGGCGTGAAATAGGTGGGCTGCTCACAAAAAATCAGGACGAGTTAATTCGCGGTGCACAATAGCACCAAACATCACGGATGTTACTAGCAAAGACCGTCCAAGAGGTCATGCAATACCAGCGAGGCAGTGACAAGCTGTTACGCGCGCAGGTGAATGCACTCAGAGTTGGCAATCGTGTATCGATTGCGCCACAGTGCAGTTCAGGGGTGAACTCTCAAGCCATGTCAAACCACAGCGCCGGAGTTGGGATCATTGGGGTCGGCTGTCTCTTCGCCTTCTTTTCTTGGGCTGGCTTTGATCAGGTCTTCCCGCTTTACGCCCAGCCACATGGCAATTGCGGCCGCCACAAACACCGACGAATAAATACCAAACAAGATGCCAATGGTGAGCGCCAGCGCGAAGTAAAACAGCGTGGGGCCGCCAAAAATCAACATGGAGAGCACCATCACTTCGGTCGAGCCGTGGGTGATGATGGTGCGGCTCATGGTGGAGGTGATCGCGTGGTCAATCACCTCACGGGTAGTCATCTTGCGGTATTTGCGAAAAGATTCGCGGATTCGGTCAAAAATCACCACCGATTCGTTCACCGAATAGCCCAGCACCGCCAGCACAGCCGCCAGCACCGCCAGCGAGAATTCCCACTGAAAAAAGGCGAAAAAGCCCAAAATAATGACCACGTCATGCAAGTTGGCGATGATGCCGGCCACAGCGAACTTCCATTCAAAGCGGAAAGCCAGATAAATCATGATGCCCAGCACCGTCATGCCCAAGGCGATCAGGCCATTGCTCACCAGCTCCGCGCCTACGGAAGGCCCCACAAACTCGCTGCGCTGCAAGCTCACCGGCTCCTTGGCATCCGCCGTCTTGCACAGCAGCTTTTGCAGCGTCTCGCCCTGCTGCGTCACGACCGTGCTCGATTGCACTTGGCCGCTTTCGGCCTTGCACACCGCATCAAACACTTTGAGCACGGTGTCAGAGAGCTTGGGCGCTGCATCTGTGGAGGCGTTTTGCGCGATGGTTTTGTTGGGCACACGGATCAACACATCGGAGGCCGAGCCAAAAAGCTGCACCTGCACCTCGCCGTAGCCGAGCTTTTCAACTGCCTCGCGGGTTTTGGAAATTTGCGCTGCTTGTGGGTATTTCACTTCCACCAGCGTGCCGCCGGTGAATTCAATCGACAAATGCAGGCCACGTGTGACGAGGAAAAACACCGCTAATGCAAAAGTGATGAAGGAAATCGCATTCAGCACGATGGCGTGCTTCATGAACGGAATATCGCGTTTGATTCTGAAAAATTCCATGATTCTTTCCCTTATTTCTTAAGCGCAGGAGCTACTGATTTAGTAGCAAGGTTTGTAGCATTTATAAGGGCTGCAGTCGATTTTTCATCCAAACTATCAGCGGCAGGGAGCTTCATGTCGCCGTCCGGCCGCCAAACCTGCCCAATGCTCACGCTCTTCAATTTTTTCTTGCCGCCATACCAAAGATTGACCAAGCCGCGCGAGAAGAACACCGCCGAGAACATGCTTGTCAAGATGCCCAAGCAATGCACCACGGCAAAGCCGCGCACGGGGCCCGAGCCGAAAATGAGCAGTGCAATACCGGCGATCAGCGTGGTGATGTTGGAGTCAAGAATCGTGGCCCAAGCGTTATCGTAGCCCGCTGCAATGGCTTGCTGCGGCGCTTTGCCAGAGCGCAGCTCTTCGCGCACGCGTTCGTTGATCAGCACGTTGGAGTCAATCGCCATACCAAGCGCCAGCGCGATCGCGGCAATACCGGGCAAGGTCAAGGTGGCTTGCAGCATCGACAGCAGCGCCACCAGCATCAGCAAATTCACGCTGAGCGCCACGCTGGAGATGATGCCAAACAGCCCGTAATACACGCACATAAAGGCCATGATCACGAGGAAACCATAGGTTACGCTCTTGAAGCCTTTGTCAATGTTGTCAGCGCCCAAGCTGGGGCCAATCGTGCGTTCTTCGATGATTTCCATCGGCGCGGCCAGCGAGCCAGCGCGCAAGAGAAGCGCGGTGTCGTTGGCCTCGGTCGTGCTCATGCGGCCTGAAATCTGCACCCGACCGCCACCAATTTCGCCGCGGATCACCGGTGCAGTCACCACTTCGCCTTTGCCTTTTTCAAACAAAATGATCGCCATGCGCTTGTTCACGTTGTCGCGGGTCACGTCTTTGAAAATCCGCGCGCCTTTGGCATCCAGCGTCAGGTGCACGGCGGCTTCTTGGGTTTGGTTGTCAAAACCGGCTTGCGCGTCGGTGAGGTTTTCGCCAGAGAAGATCACGTCGCGCTTGACGATCACGGCTTGGCTGTTGCGATCTAAATAACGCTCGCTGCCAAAAGGCACTGCGCCTTGGCCCCGCTCAGCGGCCAAGCCATCCGTGCTTTCGTCCACCATGCGCACTTGCAACGTGGCGATGCGGCCAATGATTTTCTTCACCGTGGCCGTGTCTTGCACACCGGGCAACTGCACCACGATGCGGTCTGCGCCCTGCTGCTGAATCACGGGTTCGGCCACGCCCAGCTCGTTCACGCGGTTGTGCAGCGTAGAGATATTTTGTTTGAGAGCGGCATCTTGAATGCGCTTGACGGCATCTTGTTTGATGCTGGCGCTGAGTAAATAATCAGTGCCCTGCACGCTGTCTGCGGCCTGCAAGTCGCCACCAAACTGGTCTTGCACCAAAGCACGGGCGGCTTGCTGTGCTTGCGCCGATGAAAAGCGCATCACGATGTTGCTGCCTTCGCGCGTGGTGCGGCCACGGATGTCTTTGGCGCGAAGGTTGGTGCGGATATCGCTGGTGAGCGTGTCGAGTTTTTTGTCGATGGCGCCGGCCATGTCCACTTGCAACATCAAATGAATGCCGCCGCGCAAGTCCAGGCCGAGATACATCGGCGCGGCATGCAGGCTGCGCAGCCACTGCGGCGTTTGCGGCACTAAATTGAGCGCCACCACATATACCGGCTCGGCTTTGTCGGGGTTGAGCGCACCAGAAATAACAGCCTGACCCAGCTTTTGCACTTCGGTGGTGGCAAAGCGCACACGCACCGAATTGCCCTCTAGCTCCACCTTGCCATCGGTGGCCACTTTTCCTGCGTTGAGCGCTTCTTCCACGCGGGTGCGGGTGTTGGCATCGACCTTCACGGTGGCTTTGCCACTGGAGACCTGCACCGCTGGCGCTTCGCCAAAAAAGTTAGGCAAGGTAAAAAGAGTGGAGATCACCACCACGAAGGCGATGATCAGGTATTTCCACAACGGGTAACGGTTCATGGTGTTGCTCTGAAAACAATAGCGCCCTGCGCATATTCCATAAGGGCAAATTGCCCTTATGGCTTAAAAACTTACTTGATCGTGCCTTTGGGCAGCACGCGAGCCACCGCAGCGCGCTCAATTTGCATCTGGCCTTGCGCCACATCCAGCGTCATGTAGGTGTCTCCCATGCTGGAGATTTTGCCCAACACGCCACCAATGGTGACCACTTCATCACCTTTTTGAATCGCATCAATCATGGCTCGTTGCTCCTTCTGGCGCTTCATCTGGGGGCGGATCATCAGAAAGTAAAGGACCACGAACATCAAAACGAGGGGCAGCATGCTCAAAAGAGCAGAATCACCACCGCCAGCAGCGGCTGGGGCGGTCTGGGCGAAAGCAGAAGAAATCAACACAGGCAAACTCCGAAATGGGTAAATTAGCCCCGGCCATATGAGCAGCTTAGGGCAACCCGCCATTCTAGCCGGGCGGCTGCCAGAGGTTAAACTAAGC
>JANMDE010000346.1:0-5670 GCA_031376105.1 Variovorax sp.
AAATCAGTGTTGGCACAAGAAAAATCAGTGCTAGCGCAAGAAAAAGCCATGGACAAAGATCACGAGCGGCGCAAAAAGCAAGCAACATTTGAAGCAATGCAAGTGATTCGATCAAATACATCGGATCAACTCGAAAGATCAATTAGAAAGCAAGTAAATGATCACACAAATTGGGCAAAAGTACCAGAGCAATTGAGAAGCGAGACTCGTGAGGTACTTAGTGGTTTTGAGAGGTTTGCTGTAGCAGTGAATACAGGCGTATATGACATCGAAATCGTGGATCGAACCATGGGCTCATATCTTATGAAACTGTGGCAGAGCTACGATGAATATGTAGCCTATGTTAGGAAAAAAGTACCTGATGCAAATAAAAAATATTACTGCGATCTAGAGGAGCTTGTAAAGAATATTGAAAAACGGCGAGCTAATCAAAGCCATATGAGTGGAGTAATCGGCACTAACTAACTGACTGCCATCAACGCCACATTCCCCCCCGCTGCAGCCGTATTCACCGTCACGGTTTGCTCGGCGCAGAAGCGATACAGGTAATGCGGGCCGCCGGCTTTGGGGCCTGTGCCGCTTAGGCCTTCGCCGCCGAAGGGCTGGCTGCCGACCACTGCGCCGATCATGTTGCGGTTGATGTAGACGTTGCCGATGTGCGCGGCGGCTGCGAGTTGCTGGGCTCTGGAGTCGATGCGGGTTTGAATGCCTAAAGTGAGGCCGTAGCCGAGGGCATTGATCTGTTGGATCACGCTTTGCGGATCGGCATCTTTGCCATGTTGGCCGTAGCGCACGATGTGCAGCACAGGGCCGAAGATTTCTTGTTTGAGATCGCTGATCTGTGGAATTTCTACGATCTGTGGCGGCAGCATATTCGCTATTGAATCAATAGCACTCGGCGCACGTTTTATAACGGGTAGAGGGCTATTTTTCTTATAAATAGGCTGCTGGAGGTGCTTTTGAATGCCTTCAGCGGCATCGTTGTCAATCAGCGGGCCGACATCGGTGGCAAGCTGCGCAGGATCACCGCAGCGCAGCTCAATCGCCGCGCCTTGCAGCATCTCGATGACTTTGTCGGCAATCGCGTCATGCACGCAAAGCAGGCGCAGCGCAGAGCAGCGTTGGCCAGCGCTTTTGAAGGCGCTCTGAATGGCCGCATCCACCACTTGCTCGGGCAGGGCGCTGCTGTCCACCACCATCGCGTTGATACCGCCCGTCTCGGCAATCAGCGGAATAATTGCGCCGTCTTTTGCGGCCATGGCGCGATTGATGATTTTGGCGACTTGCGTGGAGCCTGTGAAAACCACGCCCGCTATTGTTTCCAAAGCAACCAGCGCAGCGCCCACGGTCTCTCCGGGGCCATGCAGTATTTGCAGCGCGTCTTGCGGAATGCCTGCGCCATGCAAGAGCTTGGCGGCTTCCACAGCGACTGCGGGCGTTTGCTCAGCAGGTTTGGCGAGCACGGTGTTGCCGGTCGCGAGCGCGGCGGCCACTTGGCCTAGAAAAATAGCGAGCGGGAAATTCCATGGGCTGATGCAGACCCAAACGCCGCGCGGTCTCAGGCGCAGTTCGTTGGTCTCGCCTGTGGGCGAGGGCATCGCCGTCGGCATCATCACACGCTGCGCTTCTATTGCGTAATAGCGCAGAAAATCCACTGCTTCGCGCACTTCAGCAATCGCATCGCTCCAAGTTTTATGCGCTTCTTTCAAGAGCAGGGCGCAAAAGCGCGGCGTTTGAAGTTCGAGTTCATCGGCCGCATTTTGCAGAATAGCGGCGCGTTGCTGCACAGAAAGTTTGCTATAAAAAGCATAGCTATCCGCGCACGTTTTATAACGGGTAGAGGCCAATTTGGCATCAAAAATAGGGATCTCGGGTACGTTGCAGGCGGCATAGGCCGCAAGCATGGGTGCCCGATGCGTCTCATCAGCCAGATCAAAGCCTGCGCTGTTTCTGCGCTCTGTGCCGAACAAAGCGGAAGGCAGCACGATGCCGCTTTGTGCAGACAGATGCAGCGGCGAGGCGAGCAGCTCATCCATGCGCACGGCCTCATCCGAGAGCTGATGCACAAAGGAAGAATTCGCGCCGTTTTCAAGCAAACGGCGCACGAGGTAAGCCAGCAAATCGCGGTGTGCGCCCACGGGCGCGTAAATGCGCAGGCGCACGAGGGGATTTTTCAACACCTCGCGGTAAATGCCCTCGCCCATGCCATGCAGGCGCTGGAGTTCGAATTCAGAGCCATAGCGTGAAGCCATTTGCATGATGGCCGCGATGGTGGCAGCGTTGTGGGTGGCGAATTGCGAATAAATCACGTCGCTGTGTTGGAGCAGCGTTTGTGCGCAGGCCAAATAGCTTGCATCGGTATGATGTTTGTGGGTAAACACCGGGTAATGCGGCAAACCCAGCTCCTGCGCCCGCTTGATTTCTGCGTCCCAATACGCGCCTTTCACGAGGCGGCACATGAGCCTCACGCCATGCAGTTTTGCAATCAATGCCACTTCTTCGATCAACTCCACTGCGCGGCTTTGATACGCCTGCAAAGCGAGACCGAAGCCGCTCCATTGCGGGTATTTTTCGGCGATTTTGATCACCAAGGCTTCAAACACATTCAGCGAGAGTTCAAGGCGATCCACCTCTTCTGCATCAATCGTCAAATTCATATTCGCCGCAGCAGCTTGCTCACACAGTTGCCACACGCGCGGCACGAGCTCGGTCATCACGCGATCTTGCTGACTCCATTCGTAGCGCGGATGCAGAGCCGATAGCTTGATGGAGATGCCATCGCCTGTTTGCGCGTTGTGTTGCAAGCTTTTTGAGCTACTTGCCCCTATGGAATATGAATAGTTAGCTATTGATTTAATAGCGTTTGAGTAGCTCGCTAAATACAAATCAGCGTCAATCTGCGTGCGGGCGCCTTCGCCCAGCATGTCGTAACTAAAAGCTATATTGCCGCGTTTTCTCTCAGTTGCGGCCACGTCCAAAGCCTCTTCAATCGTCTGCCCGAGCACGAATTGTTTGCCCAGTAATTGCACGGCGCGCAGCGTGGCGGTGACCACGGTTTTTGCGCCTAATTTAGCGAGCAAACCGGGCTGCGCAGCGCCATCTGAATCGGGCAAGAAATGCTTACTCATCGATATGGCGGCGCTTGAGAGTCGCGTTAAAGCCGCATTGCCTGCGCCATCAAAATCGGCCCGCGAGAGCTGATCTGCGGTCAAAGCAATCGCCGTATCTGCATCAGGAATGCGCAGCAGCGCTTCGGCCAAGCGCATCAAAGCTAAGCCTTCCGCGCTCGACAAAGGATATTCCCGCAAGAGCGATTCCATTGCCCAAAACGGCGGTGGATTGTCGCGCACGGCTTGCACCCAAGGCTTGGCCTGCGATGCGGCTGCTGCCCAATCGAGCGCGCCATCTAGCGCAGCCAACCGAGCAGAGACGATCTCGGCTTCCGGGCGATACGGTGTAGGCAAGCGGTTTTTGAGAGAAAAATTCATGAAAAATCCAATGAAACGATCAATAAAGCGATCAACTCGTGGATCATTCCTTGAAATTCAATGAATTTCTCGCTAAATTATGTTGTTTAACCCAATGAATCGCTAAAAATATGATGCAAATTAGTGAAGTCGACAAGATTGACCGCAGAATTCTTCAGATCCTGCAGGAGGATGGCCGCATCAGCAACCTCAAACTCGCCGATCAAGTGGGTTTGTCTGCTACCGCCGTGCTCGCCCGCACGCAGCGCTTGCAGCGCGAAGGCATCATTTTGGGCTACGAGGCGCGGCTCAACCCGGCAAAGCTTGGCCGAGGCATGGCCGTGTTTGTCGAGGTGCTATTGGATCGCACGACGCCGAATGTGTTTGATGCCTTCAAAGCCGCCGTGCAGGTGCATGACGAAATCATGGAGTGCCATTTGGTAGCCGGTGGCTTTGACTATTTGCTCAAGCTGCGCGTGAAAGACATGGCCGCTTACCGTGATTTTGCAGGCCGTGCGCTTTGGCAACTGCCCGGTGTGCGCGAGACGCGCACCTATGCTGTGATGGAAGAAGTGAAAGAGAGCACGCGGATTGCTGTGTGAGTTGGCAGAGATGCTTGGGCTGGGTCGCGGAGCAGCCTGTTTTTTATCAGTGATATCTTGCGCGGCCGTGTGGCAAAAATGCTGCAATACAGGTTCAACACTGAGCAGGATGCAACAGGGTAGCTGGCATGATGCTCGAAAGGCTTTGTAGAGTCCGTATGATTGTCATATTAGCGGTGTATGAGCCTGCTAAAGCGCTGCCTCAAATGAGCCAGTGTTCGCCCTATTTTTAGAATTTCTGATGACAGATGCATCCAGCCTAGGGGCTACGACCCCGCTCGTCTTTCTGCGGCCTATTGGCATCGCAGCAGGCGATGCCATGCGCTTGATGGAACTGGCTAAACGCACGCGCGGCCCAGTGCGCTGGCGTATGGCGCCGCCCGGTGTGTCTGCCGATGCCTATATCGTGCATGTGTTCAGTATTGCTGCGCAGACAGTTGCAACAACCGAAACCGCCGGTACGTGGCAGAGATCCAGCGCCATCTCGGGCAGCAACCAATCGCACAATGGCGCGGCAGGGCGCAAACTTAGCTTGGATGCGCATGGCTGGCATCGTGGTCGTCCTGTTTGCGTGTTGGGCCTTGATGTTGACACGTCGGGTCTAGACAGCGATGAGCTCGCGCCCTTGGTCTTTCCCGATGCCTTGCAAGACATGGAGCGCGGCCTGCAGCAGGTGCTGAGTGAGCTGATCGGATCGCGCATGCTTTATACCGTGGGTGAGATGGCTTGGGAGCAGCGCCATAAATGGCCCACCCACCGATTGCACGCGATCGAATCCGGCCAGCTGGTCGGAGTGATAGATGCCCATACCTGGAAGTTTCACTTGCTCGATGGCTGTAGCGTCGAGCGTATGGCGCAGGCCGACATGGTGACGATGCCGCGCTCGGGTGGCTTCGAGGCAGAAGGTTTTCACACTTTCATGCTGGAAGCGGCCCTGTGGGAGTTTGCCAAGCGCTGCCCAGAGCCCAAGCTGGATCAGATGCTTCCCGGTAGCTATTTGCAAGAAACGCTGACCCACCGCCGCGCACCGCATCTGAAAGAAAACGCATTGGGCGACCATTGCGTGGCCATTCTGCGCGCCCTAGACACCCGCTCGCGCACCGCCGATGAATTGCAGGCCAGCTTGCGCCTCACGCGCCCTTCCTTGATGCGCGCGCTCACGGGCCTGGCCTTGGTTCGCGCCATTCAACCTGAATCACGCCTGCACCACGGCCTGAAGCAGCGCTTAGGCCGTTGGTGGAGTCGCATCACCGGCAAGCCTATGCAGCCAGCAGCGCTGCGCCACAACCCGCGTTGGGCGGCGCAGCAGGCCGCATGATGTGCTGAGCGGTTGATTCGCTCAATTCGCAAAAAACGCCAGCAGCTCTTCCTTGCGCGCATAGGCATCGCGCTCGCCCATCGCCATCAATCGGCCCGTGAATTCTGATTCAAAGAGCAAATAGCTGGCCAGCCCTGCCCCTGCGCTGCCTTGGCGGCCCGCCTTGCCCGCCAAAGAGGCCAACACCGTGCGCACCGCAGGCGGCAGCGCGTGTGCATGTTGGCGCGCCAGCTCATCGAGCGACTCCGTGGGCTGCAAACTCATCACCTGCACCCGCCGATAC
>JANMDE010000369.1:0-9771 GCA_031376105.1 Variovorax sp.
GTTCAGCTTCAATTTGAATCAGCTCGGCCTCGCCTTGCGCGATGTCGTCTTGGGCCATCTCGGCCATGTCGGCATCGGCAAGCATTTCTTTCGCGCTTTCGATGTTTTTCTCAATTTGGCTGTAGCGCGCATAGCGGCCCGCAGTCGGCGTAACTTCTGCGTGTTCTTTGGAGAGATTGCGAAAGGCCTTCATGTCGGCCATGATGTCGGGCTGGCTTAGCAGGCTTTCTAGATCGTGCAAGCGCTGCTGGATGGTCTCTAACTTGTTGCGGAGAAAGGATTTCATGATGGGAAGAAGAAAACGGAAAAAAGAAAACGCTACGAATTCAGTAGCAAACTACGTAATAAATACGTGGGCTAAAGACCGTTTTCTTTAGAATTTTTAAGGTAAAGGCGCTTCACGGCCTCTTGCGCTGAGGCGCGCTGCTGAGCATCTTGGCTGCCCAGCTGGCTGTAAGCCGGATGCAGAAATTTTTGCGCCATGCCGCGCGCGAGCGCCTCCAGCACCGCATCAATATCTTCGCCTTTGGCGAGCATGCGCTTCGCCCGCGCAATTTCCGCCATGCGCCATTCATCACTCTGCGCGTTCAGCTGCTGGATCAAGCTGGTGGTGCCCCCGGAGCGCTGCGCCATCCAGTGCAAAAAATCCTTCACGCCCGCATCCACGATGATTTCCGCTTGCGCCACGGCGGCTTGCCGCGTGGCTTTGGCGGTTTGCACCACGCTGGCCAAGTCATCGACGGTGTAGAGATACACGTCGTCGAGCGCTTTGACTTCGGGCTCAATATCGCGCGGCACAGCCAGATCGACCATGAAAATCGGGCGATGCTTACGCGCTTTGATGGCGCGCTCGACTGCACCCAAACCGATGATCGGTAGTGTGCTCGCAGTGCAGCTGATCACGGCATCGAATTCGTGCAGGCGCGTGGGCAGCTCGCCTAAATGCATCGTGTGCAGCGCGGTGTTGCTGGTGACGCTGGCCGGAGCGAGCCGGTTGACAAGTGCTTGGCCGCGCTCCATTGTGCGGTTGGCGATCACCATTTGGCGCGGATTTTTCGCAGCGAAATGCGTGGCGGCCAGCTCGATCATCTCGCCTGCGCCGATGAAGAGAATGTTGATTTTTGAGAGGTCTTCAAAGAGCTGGCTGGCCAGGCGCACTGAAGCGGCGGCCATGCTGATGCTTTGCGTGCCGATGTCGGTATGGCTGCGCACTTCTTTGGCAGTGGCGAAGCTGCGCTGAAACATTTGATGCAGCGTGCTGCCCAGTGCGCCTGCGCCTTCTGCGGCGCTGACGGCATCTTTGAGCTGTCCCAAGATTTGCGTCTCGCCCAAAACCATGGAATCTAAGCCTGCAGCCACCCGAAAGGCATGCCGCGCGGCTTCTTCATTTTGCAAGGTGTAGGTGTGGCTTTGTAGCGCCTCGCTGCTCACGCCGCCGCTGGCTGCGAGCCAGTTCAAGACTTGGGTGGTGTGCTGCGCATCGCCTGTGCCATAAATTTCAGTGCGGTTGCAGGTGGACACCAAGGTGAGCTCCGATTCGCTTTTGAGCGAGCCGCGCAGGGCAGACAAAGCGGGCGGCAACTGATCGAGCGCAAACGCAAATCGACCGCGCAGATCTAGCGGTGCGGTGGTGTGGTTGATGCCTAATGCCCATACAGTCATGGCTCTATTATAGTTTTCTAGAGCTTTTGGACACTTGCCCGGCGTATTTATTGCGTAGTTTGCTATTATTTTTGTAGTATTTTTCGCGTTTGGAAGAGTTCGATTGGGATGCGGCGGCAGCCTCCACATCTGTCACCAAGTTTTCCGCAAACCTATATGCGGAGAAAAACAGAACCACGGATCGCTACGAAATGAATAGCAATCTATGTAATAAATACGCCGGGTAGATGCCCCAAACACCTGTAAAACGCTTATAAAATCAGCCCATGCATGCTCTGAGAATCTACGCTGGCCCTAAGGCACTTGAACATCTGCAAAGCCAAGGTTTGGCGCCATCGCATGTGCGCACCATCCCTGCGGCTGCGGGCGGGCCGAAGGGTTTGATTCTTGGGCCACTCGACAGATTCATTTTTGGTCAATGGTTGCCGCAGTCTCAGCAAAGCGTCGATCTTGTGGGCGCGAGCATTGGCGCTTGGCGCATGGCCACGGCTTGTTTGAACGAATCAGTCAAAGCATTCGAGCGCTTGGAGACGGATTACATTCATCAAGACTACGCCTTGGAGCCAGGCAAAAAATTCCCTACGCCAGAGCGCATCAGCGCGGATTTTGGGGCTTCGCTGGAGGCGTTTTACGGCGGCCGGGTGAATGAGGTGTTGCAGCATTCGCGCTACAGGCTGCACATCGTCACTTCGCGTGGGCGGCATATCCTGGGGCGGGAGGGCAAGCTGCGTGCGCCGCTGGGTTATGCGGGGGCTTTTTTTACCAATGTGGTGCGGCGCAAAGCGATGGGGGCTTGGTTGGAGCGGGTGGTGTTTTCGGCGCGTGGGGAGTTACCTGCGGAGCCCTTTGCGGAGCTACCTTTCCGCACGCTGGATTACCGTACCCGCCAAGTTGCCCTGTCTGAGGCCAATTTCAATCCCGCCCTGCAAGCCAGTTGCTCCATCCCCTTTGTGCTGCGCGCCGTGCACGATATTCCCGGCGCACCGCGTGGCGCGTATTGGGATGGCGGCATTACGGACTATCACTTGCACCTAGACTACAAAGCCGATGATGGCATCGTGCTGTATCCGCATTTTCAGCAGGCGGTGGTGCCGGGTTGGCTGGATAAATCACTCAAATGGCGGCATGGATCGAGTGCGTTTTTGGATCGCATGATCGTGCTAGCGCCCAGCTCGGAATGGATCAAAAAGCTGCCGCGCGGCAAGCTGCCTGATCGCACCGATTTTGCCCATCACGGCACGAATTTGGCGGCGCGTGTGGCGCAGTGGCGAGGCGCAACGGGCGCGGCGCAGCAGCTGGCTGATGAATTTGCCGTCTGGCTGCAAAAGCCAGATATTTCTGTTGTGAAGCCATTGTGAACCAGCCATGAGTAGCATTCAAATTTTTGGCAAGTCGCCTTCCGTGCTCGGCATCATCATGCTGGATACGCAGTTTCCGCGTCCCAAAGGCGATGTTGGGCATGCGGAAACTTTTGGCGTGTCGACGCATATGGATGTGTTCAAAGGAGTGTGGCCAGCTAAGGTCGTCACGTCTGCGGCCAGCCTGCGCCAAGCGCGGATGGTGCCTGGTTTTCAGGGTATCGTGCGCAGCATGCAGATGCGCGGTGTGCAGGCCGTAACGACGAGCTGCGGCTTCCTCGTGCTGCTGCAAAAAGAGCTGCAAGCGGTGGCGAAGATTCCAGTTGTCACAAGCAGCTTGCTGCAATTGCCTGCACTGCTGGCCAAAGAGCCGCAAGTGGGCGTGCTCACGATCAGCTCGGGTAGCCTCAGCGCTGAGCATTTGCGAGCCGCGGGCGTGTCAAAAGAGCGCTTGAAAGACGTGATCATTCAAGGCGTTCCCGCTGGCACGGAGTTTGTGAACAAGATTTTGGGCAATCAGCCCACGTTAGATGTGGCGCAAGCCGAGAAAGACGTAGTAGCGGCCGCTTTAGCTTTGAAAGAGCGCGCTCCGAATCTCAAAACTGTCGTGCTCGAATGCACCAATATGCCGCCCTACCAAGCCGCTATCGTCGCCGCCACCGGCTGGCAAGTACGCAGTTTGATTGATGATCCGCGTCTGCGCAAAGTCATTGATGCGACTCTGGCCAAAGCCGCGCCCGCTGCAGAAGCTCAAAATACGCCATCTTCAGGAGAATCCCCATGAGCAAAGAATTTGATATTGTGATCCACGGTGCCACCGGTTTTACCGGTCGCTTGGTCGCCGAATACATGATGGCGCGTTATCCCAATGCCGGTAATGCGGAAGGCATTCGCTGGGCTATGGGAGGGCGCAGCGCAGAAAAGCTTGCGGCTGTGCGCGATGAAATAGGTGCGCCGGCTGACACGCCGCTGGTCGTCACCGACACATCCAATGCCGCCAGCATACAAGCGCTGATGGCACGCACCCACCTCGTGCTCACCACCGTAGGCCCCTATCAACTGTATGGCAACGAAATGGTCGCAGCCTGTGCCGCCAGCGGCGTGGATTATGTGGACCTTTGCGGCGAACCCGCTTGGATGCGCCACATGATTGATGCGCATGAATCCGCAGCCAAGGCCAGCGGCGCGCGCATCGTGTTTTCTTGCGGCTTTGATTCTGTGCCGTTTGATATGGGCGTGTTCATGCTGCAAGGTGAGTTCAAGCAAAAGTTTGGCCACGCCGCCAGCCGCGTACGAGGCCGTGTGCGCAAAATGAAAGGCACTTTCTCAGGCGGCACAGCAGCCAGCCTCAAAGCCACCATGGCCGCTGCGGCAACGCAAGCTGGCGTCTTGGATTTGCTGAAAAACCCGTTTTCGCTCACACCGGGCTTCACCGGCCCCAAGCAGCCCAGCGGCAACAAACCGATGGTGGATGAAGCGCTCGGCGCAGATGTGTGGGTCGCCCCCTTCGTCATGGCCGCGATCAACACCCGCAATATCCACCGATCCAATTTCCTTTTGAACCAGAGCTACGGCGCAGATTTCGTCTATGACGAAATGATGATCACCGGCGCTGGCGAAAAAGGCGAAGCGATTGCCAACCATGTGGCCGCAGACAAGTCCCTAGGCGGCGAGGGCGGCCCCAAGCCCGGCGAAGGCCCGAGCAAAGAAGAGCGCGAAAACGGCTTTTACGACGTACTTTTTTTAGGCGAAGACGCGCAAGGCAACACCGCCCGCGTCAGCGTCAAAGGTGATCGAGATCCCGGCTACGGCTCCACCAGCAAAATGATCACCGAATGCGCTGTTTGTCTGCTCAAACAATCCAAAGAGACCGCAGGCGGCATCTGGACGCCTGCTCCTGCACTGGGGAGAGACATCATTACGAGATTGCAGGCGAATGCCGGGTTGACTTTTACTCTTGAGTGATTGGTTGGGGGATCGCGCTACCAGTGCGTTTTGCTCCGTGTCCCCCGGCGGCGCTGGTTCTTGTTTTGCCTCCGACAATTGAGTTTCGCCGCCTCCTCCTTGACCTACGCAAAACGCACAGGTAGCGCGATCTTCCTATCACCCTAGCGTGCACACAGACTAGACGCAGCCATCATCACGGCGCATCCATCGCAGTGAGGTCAAGGAGGAATTTGGGCGAAGCCCAAAGGGGGACACGAACGAAGGTGGGTGCGCCGTGATGATGGCGGGCTCAGCAAAAACCTCTGCGCGAAATTCTTTGGGTACTTTAGCTCAGCGACACCAATTCAAGCGCCAGACTGTTGTGTTTCTCAATCAACACTGGCAAATCCACGGTTGCTAACTGCCCTTCGCGCACCACAACTTTGCCGTTGACGATGGTGTAGGCGGCCTGCTGGCTGGCGCACATGAGGAGACTGCCTACCGGGTCGTGTACTGCGCCGCCTGCAAAGCTCAGTGTGCGCAGATCAAACAGCGCTATATCTGCGCACATGCCGGGCGCGATGTGGCCGATGTCTGGGCGGCCTAGCACCTCTGCCCCGCCGCGCGTGGCTATTTTTAAGGTGTCGCGTGCGGTCATCTCGGCTGGGCCCAGATCGCAGCCGAAGAAGCTGCGGCCATCGCGCTTTTCGGGCGCTTGCATGGCGCGGCCTACGCGGGCGAGCAGCATCGCTTGGCGGGCTTCGTTCAGCATGTGGGCGGCATCGTTGCTCGCGCTGCCGTCTACGCCTAGGCCGACGGGCACACCTGCATTGAGCATCTTGCGCACGGGCGCAATGCCAGAGGCCAGGCGCATGTTGCTGCAAGGGCAGTGGGCGATGCCGGTTTTGCTGGCCGCGAAGAGGCTGATACCTGCGTCATCGAGTTTGACGCAATGGGCATGCCATACGTCTGCGCCCGTCCAGCCGAGATCTTGCGCGTATTGTGCGGGGGTGCAGCCGAATTTCTCTGATGAATAAGCGATGTCGTGGTCGTTTTCAGCCAAATGGGTGTGCAGGCGGGTTTTGTAGGTGCGAGCGAGCAGGGCAGATTCGCGCATCAGATCGCGGCTCACGCTAAATGGCGAGCAGGGCGCGACCGCCACATTGAGCATGCTGCCATGCGATGCATCGTGGTATGCCTCGATCAGGCGCTGCGTGTCTTTCAAAATCGCGTCTTCTTTTTCTACGACCCGATCTGGCGGCAGCCCGCCCGCGCTTTGCCCCACGCTCATGCTGCCGCGCGTGGCCGTGAAGCGCATGCCGACGGCGCGAGCCCCTTCAATACTGTCATCGAGCTTCACGCCGTTGGGATAAATGTAGAGATGATCGCTGCTGGTGGTGCAGCCCGAGAGCAGCAGCTCGGCCATCGCGATTTGCGTGGAGACGCGGATCATCTCAGGCGTGAGGCCTGCCCAGATCGGATACAGCCCGCGCAGCCAAGAAAACAGCTCAGCATTTTGCACAGCAGGAATCGCCCGCGTGAGCGATTGATACATGTGGTGATGCGTGTTCACCATGCCCGGGATCACGATGTGGCCGCGTGCATCGATCACTTCATCGACTTGTCCGCCTGCGCTTTGCAACAGCTCTTGCGCAGAGCCCTCTCCCGTCATGACTGCTGCTATCAAATTGCCACGAATCAGCAGGCTCGCGTCTTTCAATTCGCTGCCTGCATCGTCCATCGTGGCGATGCAGGTGGCGTTTTGGATCAACAGAGTCAGAGTTTTATCTGCTATCAATTGAGTAGCACCTTGCGCAGTATTTATAGGGGCTAGAAGCCGATTTTCTACTATTTCATCTGCTGGGGCAGCCAAGTGATGATGCCAGGGAAGGCATAAAGCAAGATCACCGCCACTACCATCAGAAAGAACATCGGCAGCGTCACTCGTGCGATATAAGTGAGCTGCCGCCCCGTCATGCCTTGCAGCACGAAGAGGTTAAAACCCACCGGCGGTGTGATTTGTGCCATCTCTACCACCACGACGATGAAGATGCCAAACCACAGCGGATCAATGCCCGCTTTCACAATCGTGGGCAAGATTACGCCCATGGTGAGCACCACCATGCTGATGCCATCCAAGAAGCAGCCCAGGATGATATAAAACACCATCAGCGCCATCAGCAATTGAAATTTTGTTAAGCCTAAGCTACCAATCCATTCGGCCAAATGGCGCGGCAGGCCGATATAGCCCATGGCCAGCGTGAGGAAGGATGCGCCCGCCAGTATCAAAGCAATCATGCAATACAGCCGCGTCGCGCCCATGAGCGAATCTTTGAAATTTTGCCAATTGAGGCTGCCCTGCGTGGCCGCAAGCACAAACGAGCCCACCACGCCCACGCCTGCGGCCTCTGTCGCCGTGGCTATTCCCGTGTAGATCGAGCCGAGCACGGCAATGATGAGAAAAACGACCGGAATCAAGCTGCTGGACTCTTTAAGCTTTTTCCCAAAGCTCATCACCGGGTCACGCGGAGGCACGAGATGCGGGTTGCGTAGCGCCCAGAAGATGATGTAGCCCGAGAATAGGCAGGCGAGCATCAAGCCGGGTAACACGCCTGCAATAAAGAGCTGAGAAATAGACACTTCCGCTGTCACGCCATAAACGATCATGATGATCGAGGGCGGAATCAAGAGACCCAGCGTGCCCGCGCCAGCGAGCGTGCCGATCACGATGTCATCGGGATAGCCACGTTTTTTGAGCTCGGGTAGCGTCATTTTGCCAATGGTGGCGCAGGTGGCGGCGGATGAGCCCGAGACGGCGGCAAAGATCGTGCAGCCGATCACATTGGTGTGAAGCAAGCGGCCAGGCAGCGCCTGAATCCAAGGCGCGAGGCCGCGAAACATGTCTTGCGAGATGCGGGTGCGAAACAAGATTTCGCCCATCCAGATAAAGAGGGGCAGGGCGGTGAGCGTCCAACTGCTCGATGACCCCCAAATCGTGGTGGCCATCGCATCACCTGCGGGGCGATTGGAGAAAAGTTGCATCGCGATCCAAGCCACGCCTGAGAGCGTGAGCCCGATCCATACGCCGCTGCCGAGGATGAGAAACAGTGAGACGACGAGAAGAATTGAAATACCGATATCACTCATGATGATTTTTATTCGTTATGCAGTGATTCAGAGGAAGTGGTCTGCACGCGCTTGCCGCGAATTTCCATCACGAGTTCGTCGATAAATGCGATCGCCAAAATGGTGGTGCCAATCGCCATGGAAAGCTGCGGAATCCACAGCGGCGTGGCATCGTTACCTGTAGAAATATCATGAAACTGCCAGCTTTGAAAAGCCAGCTTGCCGCTGTAAAAAGCAGCGATGCAGGCTAAGGCACTGGCTGCAAAGAGCGACCATACCTCTAGCGCTTTTTGCGGGAGACCTTTGAGTTTGGTGATCAGCAAAGTCACGCGAATATGCTCACCCTTTTTCAGCGTATGCGCCAGCGCTAAAAAGCCCGCTGCGGCCATGAAGTAGCCTGCATAAGCATCTGTGCCGCGCACATAAAAGCCCAGCTCCCGCCCCACGATGGAGAGCAAGACCATGATCAGCATCAGCGCCATGAAAAGGGCGGCCAAAGCGGCCGCCCCGTCATAGAGCGCATTGAGGAATTTGCGCATCTTTAATTTGCTTTACTTCAAGAAAGCATCGACCAATTGCTTGCCTTCTGGGCCAGCTTTTTCAAGCCATTCTTTGAGCATGGTGTCGCCCACTTTTTTCATGTCGGCTTTGAGTGCTGCGCTCGGAGGCAAGATGGCCATGCCGCCACCTTTGAGCTTGTCAAGCGTCTCACCATTGGCCTTTTTGCTAGCTGCAAAGCCGCGAACTTCGGCATCGGCCGCGGCTTTCATCACCGCAGCTTTGGTCGGTGCATCGAGTGCGTCGAAAGAAGCCTTATTCATGATTACCACATTCTTGGGTAGCCAAGCTTGCAGGTCATACCACTGCTTCACCGTCTCATGTAGTTTGGCATCCCAGCCTGTGGAGCCAGAGCTCATCATGCTGTCGGTCACGCCAGTGGCGAATGCCTGACTCACTTCTGCAGCCTGCACTGTGACGGGTTGCGCACCCAACAACTCAGCCATTCGAGATGTGGCTGGATTGTAAGCGCGCCATTTGTAGCCTTTCAGATCAGCGCCCGAATTAATCGGTTTCTTCGAATACAAACCCTGCGGTGGCCAAGGTACTGCGTACAAAGCGCTCATGCCTTGTTCGTTGAGCTTTTTCTCCATCATAGGTTTTTGTACTTTCCAAAGCTTTGCCGCTTCGTCATAGCTGTCAGCGACAAATGGGATGCCATCGATGCCGAAAATCTGCCATTCGTTTGAAAAGTTAGAAACCAAAATCTCACCCACTTGCGCTTGATTCGTCTGAACAGCGCGCTTGATCTCGGGCGCCTTAAACAAGGATGCACCAGGATGCACCGTGATTTTGAGCTTGCCAGCGGTGGCTTTATCCACATCAGCGGCAAATTGCTGGAGATTTTCAGTGTGGAAATTGGTGGCAGGATAAGCCGAGGGCAAATCCCATTTGGTTTGCGCGAGTGCGCCGCCCGCTGCGATCAGCGAAAGGCTGACGGCCAAAGCAATTTTCTTGAACATGGCAACTCCTGTGGAAGAATGGAAGGGATGAAAGAACAAAAGGATATAGCAAATCATGTGCCGCCCAAACACTGTGCATCCCCGTATATTCCCTCGTAGCGTGCTTTTGCTGCGGTTGGCGCAGGAGTCAAGCTCATGAATCTGCGTTTTGTTGAGGCGTTTTACTGGGTGGCCACGCT
>JANMDE010000372.1:0-5244 GCA_031376105.1 Variovorax sp.
CAGCGAACTCATCATCGCTACAGAGCTCAGCAGCTTATGGTATCCCGCACAGCACACCAAAAAGAAGACAGGCCGGGCGAAGCGTCACGCCCCGGCGTAGGTACGATGCTGAGAGCGAAACCTGAAGAGTTTCAATAACCGCACCGAAAAACAGCGAAAATACACAGTTCCCGCCATTTTCGGCGGGTTGCGCCTTTTTCCCTTCTTATGCTCAACTTTTCCGCCTTTAAAAAAACCGAGGACACCGTGCCTGATACTCCTGACAACAAAACCACCAAGGCCGCTGCTGCACATCCATTGGATGGCCTGACGGGAGGTGCGTTTTCTGCGCCCACCTCGGGCGAGCGCGCTGCGAAGGTGCGTGAGTGGATGGCGAGCAACCCAACGCCGGAGCAAATGCAGGAGGTGTTTAAAGAGTTGTCGGGGCGTGATAAGGGCGCAGCCAAGCCGCTGCGCGAAAAGCTCGATGAATTAAAGCGCAGCGCCACACAAGAACACATTGCTGCCGATTGGGCCGTCAAGGCGCAGGCTTTGCTGGATATTTCTAAGCTCAATATTGCTGATGCGCTGGCTTGGCAACGCGATGCCGCCAAGGCAGGCGCACCGCTCTCGAAAGAGCCTTTGGCGGCACTGCGTGCGAGCTTGAATGAGCGCGTCAAACAGATTGAAGATTTGCAACACCGTGCACAGGTGCAGCGTGAGGCGGCGATTTTGCTGGCGCAGCGCATTGAATTGCTCTCCACCAAGCCTCTGCTTGACGCGCAAGCAGCGTTTGAAACCTTGCATGTGGATGTGAAGCATTGGTCGGAGCAAACCGCCTCGCTGCAAACTGATGCGCAATGGCCAAGCGTCGACGCGAAGTTCACACCGCAGTTAGAGACTGCGCAATCTCAGCTCAATTCATTATGGGAAGCCTTCTCAGGCGCGTTGGCGCAAGCCACCATGGCTATGGGCGACGCCTCTGCGCCGCTGCCAGCGGTACCGGTGTGGGCTGAGGCGATCCGCGCAACACGTGGCGCTGCTCGCGGCGATGCGGCATCAGCCAAGCCAGATCGGCCTGCCAAACCGAAAGTTGACCCCGAAAAGCGCGCTGCGGCCAATGCAGCTGTGCGCGAGCAGCTCGCCAAATTAGAGCAAGAGCTGGCCGAAGGCCACGGCAAAGCCAGCGCCCAAGCCGCCAATGATTTGCGCTCTGCACTGAAAGAGCATGGCGAATTCATGGACGACCGCGTGGAGGCCAAAGCCCGCGATGCTTTGAATGCTGCCGGAGAGATGGAAGGCTGGCAAAAATGGCGCGCAAATCAAATCCGCGAAGAGTTGATTGTGAAAGCGCAGGCTTTGGTGGCCAAGCCGCTGGGTGGCCGCAAGCAGCAAGAAGCCGTGCGCAGCCTGCGCGACGCTTGGAAGCAGACCGACCAAGGCGGCATGCCCAACCACGGCATGTGGCGCAAATTTGACGAAGCCTGCAATGAAGCCCACAAGATCGTAGAAGCTTGGCTGGACAAAGTGAAAGCCGAAGAAGGCATGCACAAAGCGCAGCGCCAGACGATCATTGAAGAGATTCAAAATTGGGCAGCGACCCATTCGGCACGTAACGACTGGAAAGCCGTTGACCGCGAGCTGCACCAGTTAGCCGAAAAATGGCGCGCGGCCGGCCACATCGGCGAGAAAACCTTTGCTGAGCTGCAGCCGCAATACAAAGCCGCGATGAAGGCCGCGCACAGCCCGCTGGAAGTGGCGCAAAAAGCCTCACTCGAGCGCCGCCGCGCTTTGATTGAGGAAGCCAAAGAATTGGGCGCTGCACCGATGATGCGCATTGATGCTGTGAAATCGCTGCAAGGCCGTTGGCAAGCCGAGGCGCAGAGCGTGCCGATGGATCGCAAAGAAGAGCAAAAGCTCTGGGATGCTTTCCGCAAGCCGATTGACGAAGCCTTTGAGCGCAAAGACAAAGCCCGCCAAGAGCAGACCGCTGCCATGAGCCAGCACGATAAAGCTGTGCTCGAGGCCACCAAGGCGCTTGATGCCGCGATAGCCAGCAACGATGTACGCGCGATTCGCAGCGCCATGGACGCGCTGGATGCTGCGGGGCGTGGCAAAGCTGCGCCAGTTGCTGAGCCTGTTGCACAAGTTGCATCGGCACCAGCGGCGGCGGCAGTTGAGCCCGCAGCGGCGCCTGAAGCAGGCATGCCCGCTGACGCATCTGCGCAAGCTGATTCGACTGTTGAAGCATCTGCAACCGCTGCTGAGACATCTTCTTCCGAAGAAAATCAGCCATCTGCCCTTATAGAATCTACACAGTCTGCTCCTGAAAACGTAGCAAATGAAGCTGCTTCAGCTGAAAATATGGGGACCGCGCCAGAAGCGCAAGCGGCATCTGATGCACATGAAGCGGCTCCCGCTCCCGCGCCTGCTGAGCCGCCGAAAGCTGCCGCCAAACCCGTGGTGGCTCGCCGTGGCGATGATCGCCCGGGTGCCAAGCTGGGCGCGCCTGCCAAGCCGGAAGCTGGCCGCTTCGGCGACAAGCGCGGTGGTGATCGCCGCGATGGCAAGTTTGGTGACAAAAAACCCGGCGGGTTTGGAGACAACAAGCCGGGCGGCTTTGGTGATCGTCGCCCAGATTCTCGCGGCCCAGGCGGCCCCGGTGGCTCAGGCTTTGGAGGACGCGATGGCAACCGTGATGGCGGGCGTGATTCTCGCGGCCCAGGTTTTGGTGCTGGTCGGTTTGAAGAGCGCTTTGAAGACCGTGGCCCGCGGCTGTCCAACACCGCGTTTTACGCGCTGCGCGACGGCATGGACAAAGGCCAGATGGCGCTTAAGAAGCTTGCCGCGCAAGCGCACGGCGAATCCGTGGTGGGTTTGCTCACCGCTTGGGAAGGCCGCAATGCCGAAGTGATGCCAACAGCGCAGCAGCTCGGCCGCAGCCTGCAGCCCGCCGCTCGCACGCAGTGGACGCAAGCCTTGGCCAAACCCGCCTCAGGCGATGCATCCACAGCCCTCCTGCGCCTAGAGATGGCCGCCGAAGTGCCCACCCCCGCCGAGCAACTCGATGCCCGCCGCATGCTACAACTTCAACTCCTTACAAGAAGAGGCGAAGCCGCTCCTAAAGACACTTGGCAGCAAGATGCAGCCGCAGTATTGGCCACGGCCCATGAAGAGAAAAATGCGCGACGTTTGCAAAATGCTTTGAAGGCTTTGCTGCGGTAGGGGTCAAATACCTTTAACAGCCGGACGCAAAAGTCGCAAAAGTTGCGCAAAAGACGCAGAAAAGTCAAAAAACAAGAAAAGGATTTCAGAAGCAAACTCTGAAATCCTTTTTCTTTTTTTGTATTGGAATTTTTTGCGTTTTTTGCGCAACTTCTGCGTCTTTTGCGTCCGGTATTTTTCTCTTGGTTTTAACCAAAAAAAAGCCTAGTTCCGAAGAACTAGGCTTTGAACTGGATCCCAGAGCTTTGCAGCTCAACAAGGACCCGAGGAGACAACTGGTACAGAAATCAATAACATGATTGTCGCCGCGCGGCTGACCATCCGTCTTGGGACAGGACTCTAAAGCTTAACGCTTCTTAGCAGTCGCTTTGGTTGCGGCCACAGCGCTTTGGCTCACGGAAGCCATATTTTGCTCAGCCATATCAGTGGCTTGCTTGACAGCTTTTTGCACGGCTTCGTAAGCATTACCAGCAGCAGCAACAGCGCTTTTCATCATGGCAACGCCAGACTCAGAGCCAGCAGGTGCGTTTTTAGCCATGGTTTCAACCAAGCCTGCAAACTGCTTTTGAGCAGCCGCGGTTTGAGCTTCAAAAGCAGAGGTGAACTCAGCGCCAGTGGAGGTGGCGATGTCATAGAAATGACGGCTGTAAGCCATGCTCTTCTCAGCCAAAGGCTGGAGGAAGGAAGCTTGCAGAGCCATCAGCTCTTGTGCGTCTTTCACGCTGAGAGCAGCGTGGGTGGTCTCAGCGGCTTCGCCGAGAGCGGCTTTGCCAGCGGTGAGGTTCAGCTCAACGAGCTTTTCCACACCAGAGAAGGCTTTGTTGGTCAGGCCAAAGAGGGTATCAAAATTGGCTTTTTGGGCGGCGAGAACTTGTTCAACGGTCATCATGGTGATTGCTCCTAAAGGGGGTTAAAGAATTTGCTGCACTGCAACATGAACTGAAGTATAGGGTAATCCCGTGGCATTGCAAGTACTTTTTTGTTGCAGTGCAGCAAAAACATTGCTTTTAGAGGGGAATACCTAGTCAAGAGATGCCAATTTCCAGTCTTTTAACCTGCCAAACCCACGTAATTCTCGGCCAGCGCGGTTTGTGCGGCTTGGGAATGCATCAGGTAATCAAGCTCAGCCTCTTGCATACGCTGGCCAAAGCCATCAGTGTCTGGAAAACGGTGCATCAGATTGGTGAGCCACCAAGAAAAGCGCTCCACGCGCCAGATTTTCCGCAAGGCACGTTGGGAATAGCTCTCAATGCCTTCGTTGCTGTGCTCTGAATAATGCTGTTGAAACGCTTGCGCGAGCATGCTCACATCACTGGCGGCGAGATTCAGGCCCTTCGCGCCGGTGGGCGGCACGATATGCGCGGCATCACCCGCGAGAAAGAGCTGCCCCCAGCGCATGGGCTCGGCCACATAGCTGCGCAGCGGCGCGATGCTTTTTTCAATCGACGCACCGGTGATGATTTTCTCTGCCACATGCACGGGAAGGCGGGCTCGCAGCGCATCCCAAAATCGCGCATCGCTCCAGTCTTCTATTTTGTCCGTGATGGGGCATTGCACGTAATAGCGGCTGCGCGTCAGGCTGCGCATCGAACACAGCGAAAAGCCATCAGGGCTGTTGCCATAAATAATGGCATGCGGTGAGACGGGCGGCACGTCCGCCAACACACCCACCCAGCCAAACGGATATTCGCGGGAGTACTCTTGGCGTTTCTCCTTGGGAATGCTTTGCCGGCTCACGCCATGAAAGCCATCACAGCCCGCAATGAAATCGCATGCGATCTCTTGCGCCTGGCCATCTTTGCTAAGTCGAATGATCGGCTGCGCTGTGCCTAGGTCATGCAGGCTCACGTCTTTGGCTTCGTAGATCGTGTGCCGCCCCACGCCAGCGCGGTGATCCATCAAATCTTTTGTGACTTCGGTTTGGCCATAGGCTGTGACGGTTTTGCCGCCAGTCAGCTTGGGCAAATCAATCGTGTGCAAGCGGCCTGCAAAAGACAAGCTCAGGTGTTCGTGGGGCAGGCCTTCTCTCAAGAGCCGATC
>JANMDE010000373.1:0-4801 GCA_031376105.1 Variovorax sp.
GCTCGTCCAATCGGCGATGCCGCGCCCGTTGGCTGCGCCGTTGGTCACGGTCATCAGGTTGCCGCTGGTGACTTGCGTGACATTGGTGGTGCTGGATAAGCCCGTGGGCAAAGTCTGCGCCAGCGCCACTGACGCGCTTAATATATTCAGCGCAAAAGCCCCAGCCAGCGCGGCTGCGCCGCCGAAGGAGGCCCACGTTGCGCTGAATGCGCCACGCGCTTTGCTGCTTTTGCTGGCCTTGCCTTTGGCGGCGGCGAATTCGGGCACGGCGATGAAGGCTTGGGCGGCATCGCTCCAAAGGGTGCGGTAAATGTGGTTCATGGTGAGCTCCTGAATCTGAAAATATGAGGGTAAAGCGCTATTAATTTAATAGCTAACTATCCAATAAATATAAGGGCGAATGGCTGCTTTTTCTTAGAAATTGATGCTGGCTTGCAGCCAGAGGCGGGTGCGGCTGTTTTTGTCAGCTTGCGCGGCTTCGTTGCCTAGGCGCGTGGCCAATTGGGCTTTGATACGGGTGTTGCTCGGGCCATTCCATTGCACGCCCAGGCCTGCGCCTGCAATGGAGCGCTTGTTGCTTTGGCCGGGCGTGAGGGCGCCTGTCCAGAGGGTATGGTTGATGGTGGTTTGCGCGGCATCGACGAAGCCAGTGACTTGCCAATTGGCGTTGTAAGCGTGGCGCAGCTCCAGGCTGAGCAAATGGCCACGGTCGCCGGTGGCTTCGCTGGTGGAATAAGCGCGCACGCCGCCCGGGCCGCCCACGCTCATTTTTTCGATGGAGGTGAGGTTTTTATTGGGGAATTGGGCGCTGTAGCTCACGAAAAGCTCATTGGCGGGGCTGAGATTTTGAATGCGCTGCAAGCCGAGATTGATTTTGCTGAAGCTGCCTGCGGTGCGGGCCAAAATAACGTCGCTGGCCAAATGCAGGGGGTCTAGGCTGAGCTTGCCTGAGCCGTAAGCCACAGAATAGGCGGTAGTGCCTGAGCCATGGCGCACATCGCCACTCAGGCTGGCTGTCCAGATGTTGTTGGTTTTGTCGGCGATATCAAGCAGGCTGTTGATGCGGTCTTGCGAGGTTTTGTGGTCATAAGCCAGCCCTAAGCGCATGTTTTGCAGGGGGCTGCGAATGATGGGGTAGCTGCTGGTCAGGCCGGTGATCTCGGCTTTGCCGCTGGCATCAAGGGCGGTGAATGTGCCGCCTAATTTATAGCGCAGGCTGGAGATATTCGCGCCGACCGTGAGGCCTTGGCCGCCAATGGGCACTTGGTAGGCGGCGCGCACATAGCTCAGGCCTTGGCCGCTGCTGGAGGCGCGCAGATTGAGCGCATCGCCCAGGCCAGCAATATTGTTGATGCCCAGCCCGGCTGACACGCGATTGCGGCCAGTGGCGCTGCTGCCAGAATTGTCATATTCAGCCGTGCCATAGATTTTGGTGCCTGGATTGACGATGATGCGCAAATCGGCTGTGCCCACTTCGGTGCCGGGAAAGAGCGCCGCGCTGGGCTTGATACCGGGCAAATCTTGCAAAATCAGCATTTGGCGCTGCAAGGCCGCTTCATTGATCACTTGGCCGCCCGAGACGGGGGCGAGGATAGAGCCGATCACGCTGCTACGCACTTCGGAGGTATTGGTGAGCTGGGTTTTGCCATGCTTGCCTTCAACGATGGCCACCAAGACCTTGCCGTCTTTGATGTCTTGCGGGGGCAGATAAGCGCGGGCAAAGACATAGCCTTTGCTGCGGTAAAAGTTGGTGATGTTGCCGAGCAAAATATTGAGCTGGCTCAGGGTTTGCCTTTTACCTAAGCCGTCTTTGATGAGGGCATCAAGCTCAGCGTTTGAAAAGAGGCTGTTGCCGCTGTAACTGAACGCGGTGGGGGTGATGGGGATGGCGGAGTTGGCACCGGGCGCAACTGGGGGCGTTTGCACGCTGATGGGCGCGCTGGATGGCGCAGGGCGAATAGGCGCTGGCTGCTGCACCTCGCGCTGGGTTTGGCCGGCATCAGGCCGAATCTGAGCGATGCTGGCGCTGGCCGCACAGGCGAGCAAACAGGCGAGAGAAATCTGGGAAATACGGGGAGAAAACTCGGTAAAAAGCACGATTATTCCTTGCAGGGTTTAGTCTTTTGCGACAAATTTCGGATGGAAATTGCAGTCAAGTGTATCGACATATGACAGTTTTGCATCCGTCTTGTTGCATCAGGGGATACATTATTTTTCGCTTGGCAAGCGCGAGAGAAGGCAGCTTGTGAAGCGACTATTTCACGTGTGAATTTCGCAAACAAAATACCTCAATTTTGATGAATTTTGACAAAAATGAGTACTTTGGATTTAGTTTGTCATTGCGCATACATTTGGCGGCCGAAAAGCCACGCTATGGCGTGTTACCAACACTTGGGCGAGAAGGGGTTTACTTCGTGCGAGATGGGGAGCGGATGGGCGCAGCGGCGGGGCTGGTGGGCGAGGCAAGCAAGAGGCTGTAGCGCGCATAGTCGCGGCTAAGCATGCGCGAAAATTCGGGCTCGGGAATAAATTCAGCACGAAAATCAAAGTCTTCTAAGCGCTTTTGCATTTCGGGCTCTTGCATCACTTCATGCGCCGCTTGCAAAAACCGCTGCGTGGCAAGCATTGGCGTGCCTGCAGGCGCAAACCATCCGAGCCAAGGCGAAATGGCCAATTGCGCAAGCGCGTGGTCGAGCCGGGGCAACGCGGTCATAAAAGGGTCGTTACTTCTGGTTTGGGTGCGGCCTAAGGCCACCACCTTGCTGCCATTTGCCAGCGCTCTGACTGACGGTTCGAGTAAGGTGAATGCGATGTCCACGCGATCACCTGCCACGTCGGGCAGGGCTAGCCCCGAGCTGGCATAGGGCACCAAAATCACATTGCCGGTGCCGATTTGCTTGAGCGCAGAGCAAGCCAGCAGCATGGCACCGCCCCCGTAGGCACAACTGATCGGCTTGCCGCTGCGAATGATAGTCAATACATCGCTCAAACTGCGTGTCCCAAGGCCGGGGCGCGCCACCATGATCAGGCTGGCGCGCGCAGCCAGCGCTAGAGGCTGAAGGTCTCTGGCCACTTCTTGGGGTTTTTGCGCGATCACGGGCTCCACCACGATGGCGCTGCTAGCCCAGAGGATGACGCTGCCATCGGCCTTGGCGCTGCGCACTATGTCTTGCGCCACGCGAGAGTTGCCGCCAGGGCGGTAGTCAATTTGCACCGGATGGCCGAGCTTGGCTGTTAAGCGGACGCCCAGCATTCGGGCGAGCTCGCCGCTGGGAGAGGCCGCAGGGAAGGGCACAACGATTTGCAAACTTTGGCTGAAAACGGGGTTACCAACGGCCACGCAGACGCCTGCAAGAGCTGTGCAAAACAAGCGCCGCATCTTGAAAAATGCAATGCGAGAAAACACGGCGAAAAAAGGCCTCATGCGCGTTCGAGCGCCAAACGCATTTGCTGTCGCGCCACCTTACCCATGCCACCACGCAAAATATGAGGCACAACGGCTACCCGCTTGATCATCAGCGGAGAAGCGGATAACTCTTGAGCGAGCAAGGCCAATATTTGTGCTTCTTTGCTGGCATCAGCCGCTGTGATTGCAATGACGATCTCTGAGCGACCGTCGGCAAGGCGAAGATCAATGGCTGCACAATCCAAGATCTTAAGTTGCTTGGCGATGGCATCTTCTAGGAACTCCGGTTGAATGCGGATGCCACCCAGATTGAGCGCGCCTTGCGCGCGACCTTCCACAAATACAGTGCGATCAGCACCCAAGCGGCCGTAGTCATGGGTGCAATACCAGCCATCTTTGAATGAACCAACGGCATTGTCAGCATCCACCATATAACGGCTGGGCCAGCCTACAGATCGGAAGCTGAGCAAGCCCGGTTGCCCGGCGGGAAGCACGGCACCGTCTTCATGCTGTGTGCGTGCCTCAACCCAAGCGCCGAGTTTGCCGCTCAAGCCCGGTGTGCGCAGCGCCTCGCTGGCATGGACAGCGGCGATCACGCCGGTTTCAACCGAGGCATATTTGAGCCAGACATTCGGCGTGGCTCGCTCTAGCAAGCTGGTCAATACATCTTGCGGGCAATGCCCACCGCCCAGCCAAAGATAGGCGATGGTGGGCATGGCCAGCTTGCGCCCTTCGAGCTGCTGAACGAGCTGTGCAGCCATCCACGGGCTGAGCAAAACATGCGTGGCCTGATGTTGGTTAACGAAGCCAGCAAAATCGGTGCTGAAGTCGGCGTTTTCCATGAGCAGCAGCGTGCCGCCACGCGCCAGCGTACGAAGCGCAGGAAAGAGCCCCGCGCCCATCGACATTTCAAACGGAATGGTGCGGGTGTTGCTATCCCAGACCAAGGCAGATTGGCCGATGCGGGTGAGAGACTGCGCCTGAGTCAGCGCAATACCTTTTTGATTGCTGGTCGTGCCCGATGAAAGCAGCACAAACCATGCGGCATCGGCCAAACTGGCATCGGGCGTGAGCGCGGCGCTGTGCTGGTAGCTTTGGAGGTCTTCTTCTTCGAGGTGAAGGTTGTCCAGCACCAAAACAGGCCAGCCCCTCAAGGCTTGATCCAGTTGGTTGACGATGAGTTGTTGGATGCCAAATTTTCTGGCCAGCTCTAAGCGTTGCGCTGGCGTGCGGCTGGGAGACAGCGGCATGGCGCAAGCGCCCAGCGCAGCCAAAGCAAAGATGGTGGCCAAAAACACGGGTGAGGGAGCGAGCGTGATGCCCACCACCATGCCGCGCGAGATACCTTGGTTTGCAAATTTGTTTTGCAGATGATGCGCGGCGATGGCCAGCGTG
>JANMDE010000392.1:0-5672 GCA_031376105.1 Variovorax sp.
ATTCAGCTCACCGATGGCAAACCAAAGCTTGATGCCGCTGGAGGACATGGAGCCATCCGCCCCGGGTGCTCTGGCGAGTGTTTGAGCCAAGCAAAGAACATTTGCAAAGGCTTGTTCAAGCTTTTATTGCCGCCGCACTAAGGTGGGGTGCTGCGCGCTTGCAAGGGTTTATCCGAATGATCCATAACCCATCGGCATGGGGACAACCCACAAAGGAATTGCCATGCGCCGCCCAACGTGTTTACACTCGCTTTCCTCCACTCACCTCTCTCAAGGAAATCACATGCATTTCAAATCCATCGCCCTCGCAGCCAGTCTGTTGTGTGCTGCAACCGTCACGTTTGCCCAAGCGAGTGACACCTTGAAAAAAGTGGCGGACAGCGGAAAAATCACCTTCGCTTACCGCGAGTCATCCGTGCCCTTCAGCTATTTGGCTGGTAGCACCCAGGCCATCGGCATGTCGGTTGATTTGAGCAACGCAGTGGCGGAAGCTGTGAAAAAGCGCTTGAACCTGCCTGCCCTGAAAGTGGAGTGGCAATCGGTGACTTCCGTGAACCGCATCCCGTTGGTGAGCAATGGCACGGTCGATCTGGAATGTGGCTCCACCACCAACAACAGTGAACGCGCCAAGCAGGTGCAGTTTTCCACCAATATTTTCTACACCGGCACACGCCTCTTGACCAAGAAAACCTCGGGTATCAAAAACTATGCAGATCTGGCCAAGAAGACCTATGCCACCACGTCGGGCACCACCAATGCCTTGGTGATGCGCAAATACACGTCTGACAACAAGCTAGACACGGAGGTCTTGTTGGGCAAAGACCATGCCGAATCTTTGTTGATGGTGGAAGCGGGCCGTGCAGTGGCCTTTGCCATGGACGATATTTTGCTGTTTGGCCTGATTGGCACTGCCAAAACCCCCGGCGAATGGGAAGTGGTGGGCGACGCCTTGCAGGTGGAGCCCTATGCCTGCATGTTTCGTAAAGACGATCCTAAATTTGCTGAAATCGTCAATGGCACGATTGGCGGCTTGATGAAATCGGGCGAGTTTGAAAAGCTCTACACCAAATGGTTTATGCAGCCGATCCCACCGCGCAACACCGCTATTGGCCTGCCGATGAGCAAAGAGCTGCGCGACAATCTAAAGGCGCTGTCTGACAAGCCTGCTTTGTAAAGCGGTTTTAGCAAGGCAAGCATGAACACCGTGGGTATTTTGGGCGGCATGGGCCCAGCCGCCGGGGCAGACTTTGTCCGCCTGTTTGTGCAAGCCTGTGCTGAGAATTTGCGCCGAAGAGGGCAGCAGGTGTGTGACCAGAGCTTTCCCGAGCATTGGCTGGCGCAGGTGCCGGTGCCTGATCGCATGCGAGCTTTGCAAGACGCGCGGCCGGGCGGCCATCAGCCTTTGGCGCCGATGCTGCAAGCCTTGGGGCGGCTGGCCGCTTTGGGGGCGGGCACGGTGGCGATTGCCTGCAACACAGCGCATGCTTGGCATACCAGTTTGCAAGAGAGTTTTCCTCAGTTGAGGCTGCTGCATATTGCCGATGAAACCGCGCGCTCACTGGCGCAGCAAGGCGTGCGCAGCGTCAGCCTCATGGCCACCGAAGGCACCTATCAAACGGGTTTGTATGACGCGGCCTTGCTCAGGCGCGGCATCGCTTGCCATCAACCCAGCAGTGCGCAACGCAGCCGAATCACGCAAGGCATTTTTGAAGGCGTGAAAGCCAACAACATGCCGCTAGCGGCGCAATGCTTTGGCAGCGTGGCGCAGGAGCTGGCGCAAGCACATGGCGAAGACTCCATCATCATGGGCTGCACGGAGATCCCGCTCGGTTTGCAAGGCCACCCGGCGGCGCAGAGCTTGAAACTGATCGACCCAGCGCATGTATTGGCGGCCTCGTTGGCCGCGCATGCGTATGCTTGACTCACTTTAAAAGTAAAAAAGAGACAATACGGCCAAGCAACTTTCCATCGCAGCCACCTTGTTTTTTGCGATGGCGCTTCCAAGTCAAAGCCATGTCATCTTCTCTAGCCCGCCCCCCGACCTTGTTTATCTCTCATGGTTCGCCCATGTTTGCACTGGAGCCCGGCCAGGCGGGCCCTTTGCTCTCGCAACTCGGCCGGGATTTGCCACGCCCGAAGGCGATTGCGGTGATTTCGCCGCACTGGATGACGCGCGGCGCAGCCGTCTCGATCACCCCACAGCCCAAAACCATCCATGACTTTGGTGGCTTCGATCCGCGCCTGTATTCCATGCAATATCCGGCTCCTGCCCTTATAGCATATGCAGAGTTTGCTATCAATTTATTAGCGACTGCGGGCTGGCAACCGCGTGCTGATGCCAGTTGGGGGCTGGACCACGGCGCTTGGGTGCCCTTGAGCTATCTCTATCCCGAGGCCGATGTGCCAGTATTTCAAATTTCCTTGCCTGCGGGGCTTTCGCTGCCACAGGCGCTGGCCTATGGTCAAGCGCTGGCGGGTTTGCGCGACGAAGGCGTGCTCATTATCGGCTCAGGCAGCCTGACCCACAATTTGAGTGAGTTTCGTGGCGGGCGTGTGATGGATGCGCCGGTGTCTGCTTATGTGCCCGAATTTGCGGCTTGGGTGAGTGAGGTGTTGGCCGCAGGCGATGCGCAGCGACTGTGCCGCACGTTTGATGAAGCGCCCCACGCACATCGCGCTCACCCGACCGATGAGCACTATCAGCCGTTGTTGGTGGCGCTGGGCGCTTCCCTGCAAAACGGGCAGGCTGCGCCCGCTCGGCGACTGGATGGCGGGGTGGCGTATGGCATCCTTTCTATGGACAGTTATGTCTTTGGAGAGGGCGCATGAGCTTGATCGTACATCCGCCAGAGGGCGGCCAAGCCAAGCAGTTGTTTTTACTGTTTCATGGCGTAGGCGCTGCGCCGGATGATCTCGTTCCTTTGGGGCTCGTTTTGGCGCAGCACTTTCCGCAGAGCGCGGTGGTTAGTGTGCAAGCGCCGCATGATTGCCCCTACAGCTCTGGTTTCCAATGGTTTTCTGTCGATGGCATCACGGAAAGCGAGCGCCCAGAGCGCACAGCAGAGGCGCTGCCTTTGTTTCAGCAAGCCGTGCAGCAATGGCAGCAGGCGTTTGGCGTGGGTTGGGAGGCGACCGCCTTGTTAGGCTTTTCGCAAGGCGCGATTATGGCGCTGGCATCCACACAGCAAAGCCCCAATTTGGCGGCGCGGGTGGTTGCCCTGTCGGGGCGTTTTAGTGAATTGCCCGAGTTGGCACCCCCTGATTGCACACTGCACCTGATCCATGGCAAGCAAGATGCTGTGATCCCCTATGCGCATACGGTGCATGCCGCTGAGCGCTTGGTGCAGCTTGGCGCCGATGTGACGGCGGACGTGATTCCTTTCGTCGGGCACGAGATCAATCAGGAAATTTCCGATCTCGTGATTGAGCGACTTACCACGCACGTGCCGATGCGTCATTGGAAAGCGGCGCAAGCGGATGCTGCTGCGGGCGAGTAGGACGCCTAAACCAAGCTTGGAAAGCGAAGGTGCAGCGAGCGCAAGGGTTTCTCTCTAGGCCGCCTAGTGTTCTGTCTCTAAACCGTCATGATTCGAGCGGAGAATCAGTATTTGTTGCAAAATAGCACGATCGTTCGTTTTTAATTCTTTTGGCACATCATGTCTATCGCGCTCGCTTCAAGCCCCGCCACCAGTGCATCGCACAAAGGCCAACTCAAGGGTGAGAAAACCAAAGCCGTCATTGTGGACGCCGCTTTAGGCTTGGCCACGCAAATTGGCCTCGCGGGATTGTCCATTGGCGCTTTGGCAGAAGTCACGCAGATGAGCAAATCAGGTGTTTTTGCGCACTTTGGCTCACGCGAGGAACTGCAAATTTCCGTAGTGCGCGAATATCACTCGCGTTTTGAGCAAGAAGTATTCTTTCCCGCACTGGAAGCCAAGCGCGGCTTGCCGCGACTCAAAGCATTGTTTGCCAATTGGATGAAGCGCACATCGGTTGAAATTGATTCCGGCTGCATTTATATCAGTGGCGCTGTCGAGTTTGATGATCGGCCCGGGCCGGTACGTGATGCGATTGCCTCATCTGTGAGAACCTGGTTGGCAGCGATGGATCGCGCAGTTCGCCAGGCCCAGGAGCTGGCGCATTTAGACGAGCACGCCGATCCAGAGCAAGTCTTGTTTGAAATTCATGGCTTGATCCTGGCTCTGCACTATGAAGCACGGTTTCTCAAAACGCCGGGTTCCATCCAGCGCGCCATCAAGGGCTTTGACAGTGTCCTACAGCGCTACGCAGCGGATGCTTATGAGAAAAATCAGGCACTCGCCCATGCAAAATCTACAAAGCACGCTATCAAAATAATAGCAACTAATTCGTAATTATTCATTTCTTTTGAACGGAAACCACCATGCCCACTTACACCCCCCCATTGCGCGACATGCAATTTGTGATGAATGAAGTGCTCCATGTGAGCGAAGATTTCAAGGCCATTCCTAAATATGCTGATGCCGACATTGACACCATCAATGCCGTGCTCGAAGAAGGAGGCAAATTTGCCTCTGAAGTGGCCTTCCCACTGAATATCAGTGGCGACGAAGAGGGCTGCAAGCTGGATATTGCCACCCACGAAGTCACCACACCAAAAGGCTTCAAAGAGGCCTATACCAAATATGTGGAAGGTGGCTGGCCAGCGCTGGCTTGCGATCCCGCGTTTGGGGGTCAAGGCTTGCCTTTGGTGGTGAACCAGTGTTTTTATGAAATGCTCAACAGCGCCAACCAAGCTTGGACGATGTACCCCGGCCTCACGCATGGCGCACATGCCGCCCTGCACACGCATGGCACCGAAGAGCAAAAGCAAACCTATCTGCACAAAATGACCAGCGGAGAATGGACGGGCACGATGTGCCTGACCGAGCCGCATTGCGGCACCGATCTCGGCCTGATGCGCACCAAAGCCGAAGCCCTGCCTGACGGCACTTTTAAGATCACTGGCAACAAAATCTTCATCAGCGCCGGTGAGCATGACATGGCGGGCAACATCATTCACCTGGTGCTCGCGCGTCTGACCGATGCACCGCCCGGCATCAAAGGTGTGAGCTTGTTTATCGTGCCGAAATTCTTGGTCAACAAAGACGGTAGCGCGGGCGAGCGCAATGGCATTTATTGCGGGGGCCTAGAGCACAAGATGGGCATCCATGGCAACTCCACGTGCCAAATGGTGCTCGATGGCGCGATTGGCACCATGGTTGGCCAGCCCAACAAAGGCATGCAGGGCATGTTTGTGATGATGAACGCCGCGCGTCTGGGCGTGGGCAACCAATCGCTCGGCCTGACCGAAGTGGCCTACCAAAACGCGCTGGCGTATGCCAAAGACCGCATTCAAATGCGCAGTCTCTCCGGCCCTAAGGCACCAGACAAACCAGCTGACCCAATCATCGTGCACCCCGATGTGCGCAAGATGCTTCTCACTGCCAAAGCCTACGCCGAAGGTGGCCGTGCACTGGCCATTTATTGCTCGGTCCTGCTCGACAAAGAACACAACCATCCTGATGAAAAAGTGCGCAAAGACAGTGGCGAAATGCTTTCCTTGCTTACGCCCATCGTGAAAGCCTTCATCACCGACAACGGCCACATTGCCACCAACGCTTGCATGCAAGTCTTTGGCGGCCATGGCTTCA
>JANMDE010000395.1:0-2145 GCA_031376105.1 Variovorax sp.
CAATATGGCCGAAGTGGCCACTAAGCTGCTGGATTGGGGACTGCCCGCCCACCAGCTTTCGCAAGCTTGCGCCCAATTTGGCATGGATGTGATCGATTTCAACCAAGAGCAGGCGCTGGCCTGCGCTAGCTTGCGCCAATCCACCAAATCCGCCGGCCTGTCCTTGGGCGACCGCGCTTGTTTGGCGTTAGCTCGGCTCATGCAAGGCACTGCCGTCACAGCCGATCATGCGTGGGACGATGTGAAAGGCGCTGTGGGCGTGAAGATTTTGCAGATTCGATGAAGATTTCTGCTTCTTGCCCTTATATTATATAGATAGTATGCTATTGAATTAATAGCTGATTTGGTGAACGTATCCTAGGCTTTTGGTGGTGTTTGGTAGCGTTTGGAAGGTTTCTTATGGGATGGAACGGCTGCGAGCATGCGGCCTAGCCGCCGCCTTCATGCTGGGGTACCAGAAATCAGTCGGCGGCTAGGCCGCATGCTCGTAGCCTGTTGGCTACATGGAAGATGGGCGCACGTGGATCGTGGCGCTGTGTTCTTATTAGTGGCGCAACCACCGTGGCGCGGCACGCTGGAGGCCGCCGATCAGGTCAAGCACCTACTCCCGCAAAAGCATCGCTCGCTATTCCCGGCTAGAGGAAGCCGTAATCGGGCGGGCGATTTTTGGTACGCCAGCATGAGGCCGCCCGATCACGGCTTCCTCTGGCCAAAGACGCGCCAACGCCAACCCTACAAAGACCGCCAAAAAACTGGCGATCACATCTTCTTAATCCGTTCCACCATCTCCGCTGCAAACTCCACAAACGCCAAGCTACCCTTGGCGGATGGATCAAACACCACGCCGGGCAGGCCGTAGCTTGGGGCTTCGGCCAGGCGCACATTGCGCGGGATCACGGTGTTAAATACTTTGTCGGCAAAATGGGTTTTGAGCTGATCGCTGACCTGCTGCTGCAAGGTGATGCGCGGATCAAACATCACGCGCAAAAGGCCGATGATTTGCAAATCTTTGTTCAAATTCGCGTGCACCTGCTTGATGGTGTTGACCAGATCGGTGAGGCCCTCCAAAGCAAAATACTCGCATTGCATCGGCACGACCACGCCATGCGCGCTGCACAGGCCGTTTAAGGTGAGCATGGAAAGAGAAGGCGGACAATCGATCAATACAAAATCGTAGTCTTTGCTCACTTCCTTCAAAGCCGTTCGCAGGCGCTGATCTCGGTGTTCTAAAGCCACCAACTCCACCTCTGCGCCGGCCAAATCGCGGTTGGCACCCAGCACGTGATAGCCCACTTTGTCGCTGAACACCGCCGCCTCTTGGATGCTGGCGGATTCAAGCAACACGTCATAGACAGAGAGAGCGAGCTTTCGCTTGTCGATACCCGAGCCCATCGTGGCATTGCCTTGGGGGTCTAGATCAATCATCAGCACACGCTGACCGATTTTTGCCAAGCCAGCGGCCAGATTCACGCAGGTGGTGGTCTTGCCGACGCCGCCTTTTTGGTTCGCTACGCAGAAAATCTTCATTTGCCAGCAGCCAGTTTCAAACCGAAAGCAATCAGCATCGTGCCGGCGATTTTGTTGAGCCAACCCGTGAGGCTGGGGTTGCTACGCATGCGCTCAGCGGCGAAATGCGTGATCAGCGTGACGGAAAAGCAATAAATAAACGTGAGCACAGCAATCGTGACGGCCATCACGCCGAAAGTGAGCATGCCCTGATGCTTGGCCGGATCGACAAACAGTGGGAAAAACGCCATATAAAACACAATCGCCTTCGGGTTCAGCAAGGTAATGAATACGCTTTGCTTGAAATACTGACGCGGCTCCATATGAAGAATCGGTGCGTCGCCTTGTTTGGCCAAAATCATTTTCATGCCAAGGTAGGCCAAATACACGGCACCTGCATATTGAACGCCTGCGAACACAGCCGGATGAGCCGCCAGCAGCGCAGCCACGCCCGCCACAGCCAACCACATCAGCACCTGATCACCGGCGATCACGCCGAAGGTGGCCGCCAGCCCACCCAAAATGCCGCCCTTGCTGGTGGATGTGATGATGGCCAGATTGCCTGGGCCGGGAATCGCCAAAAAGACGATCACGGCAATGACGAACGCCCAATAATCTTGAATGCCAAACATGTGAATT
>JANMDE010000407.1:0-4264 GCA_031376105.1 Variovorax sp.
GGCGCGTGTGATGCTCGATGCCCTGCACGGCTGGGCAAGAGACAGAAAAGCGCAATGGGTGTGGCTGGAAGTACGCGTGAGCAATGCGCGCGCCATTGGCATTTATGAAGAATACGGTTTTCGCCGCGTCGGGCTGCGTAAGGCTTACTACCCTCTGAACGGCTTGCAGCGCGAAGACGCGATTGTGATGAGCAATCAGCCATGACCGACATTGACAACCCCACGTTTGACGACACGCTCGATGAGCGCCAACGCCATATGCTGGAAGCCATGGGCATCAAGCTCTGGTTACCCGATGCAAGCGAGCAAGTTGTTGCCACGCCAGCACTACCAACGAGCGCAGCAGAGCCTGCCCGCAGCGCTGCTGCGGCACCCAATTTAGAGAATAATCAGCCTTCTGCCCTTATAAATCCAGAGAAGATTGCTATTGAAAATATAGCGTCTGAAGCGTCTGTTTTCACGCGATCCACGCGCGCTCCTGTTGCCGCACCCGAGTCCGCCGCACCGCCCGTCAGCCTTGCGCAGCGCCCAGCAGGCATTGAGCAGATGGATTGGTCTGCTCTGCAAAGCGCCGTCTCTGGCTGCCAGGCTTGCGGTTTGTGTCAGTCACGCAAAAACACGGTGTTTGGTGTGGGCCAGTTGCCGCCAGATGTTTCTCAAGCCCCGCAAGTTGATTGGCTGATCGTGGGCGAAGCTCCGGGCGAAGAGGAAGATGCACAAGGCGAGCCCTTCATCGGCCCTGCCGGCAAGCTGCTTGACAACATGCTTGCGGCGATGAAAATGGGCAGACATGAAGATGGCAAAGCCGTTGGCCTCTCGCGCCAAAAGGGCGTATATATCGCCAATGCGCTCAAATGCCGCCCACCGGCAAGTCGCAACGCGGCTGCCGAAGAAGCGGCCATGTGTGCGCCTTATTTAGAGCGGCAAATTGAGCTGCTGCGCCCGAAAGTGATTTTAGCCATGGGCAAGTTGGCTATTCAAAGCTTGACGGGAAGCACCGAGCCTGTGGGCAAGCTGCGCGGGCGCGTGCATGCGCTCAAGCATCCGAGCCACACCGCCCCCGTGATCGTGACCTACCACCCCGCTTATCTTCTGCGCAACCTGCCTGACAAAGCCAAGGCTTGGGCCGATTTGTTGCTGGCGATGCAGACTTATTCTGAACTAGCTACTTCTGCTGATTGATGTTTGACGCTTGGGTAATCTGAGCATTGAAGAGGAACGCAGAAAATATCCAACCTACACAACACAAGCGCCGAGAAGCAACCCAGATTGCACTTGCTCAGCCAGCCAAGCGCTGAAATTGAAGTCTGGATTTTGCTCAAACGCTGCGTTCAAGGCAACGGAAAGCGGCTGGCCATGCATTGTGGCTTCGATCAAGGCAGCCGTTGCGGAATCGACTGCCCAAATCAGAGGGCGCAAACCTTGCCGCCAGATCAGTGCAGTTTGTGGCTCACACTGGGCGATCGCTTCGCGTGCTTCGGCATGCGCCTCGCTGACTCGCGGGTCATGTAAGTGGATCAAAGCGACGACCGGATACGGGCTGCGTATCAGTGCGCAGCCGGGGCTCAAAATCAAATGAAGCTGCTCAGGCTCATGCTGCGTGAGCAACTGAAAACTGGCGGCATTCAGCTGCGTATCGCTGGCTGTAGCTGCCGTGTGCAGCGCCCATTCAGCACGAGCGATATCCGGCAAATACGGATGGTCATTCAGCAAAGCCTGCAATTGCGGCACCTGCGGTAAATACGCCTGTAATGCACCGCCCCACTGCGCTAAGTCGCCACGTTCGGGCGGCAGGGTTTGCCAAAAATCTTGGGCAAGATGTCGGAAGTTTTCTTCACCCATCAGCCGCTGCAATACGGGAAAGCTTGCGCACAAAGCCGATTCTGACAGCGCCTGCGCATTCGCACGGTAAGCGCGCAGTCCGCGAAGGGTGGTTTCTGGATTATTTAAAGAAAAAAGGCTTCTTACCCCTATGTTGTCTTTATAGTTTGCTATTAAATTTATAGTATTTGTATGGAGCAAATCCAATAGTGCGGTCTGCTGCGCAGCTAAGTTTTCGCTCATGTTTGACTCACGCTCAAAGCCACTGCATCGGCTTGTGCCGCTTGGGCCAGCAAGACATCCAAAGCGGGAATCGCAGTGTCCCATTCAATCAGCGCAGGCACGTCACCAAAACGCTGCACCGCATGCGCATAGAGCTGCCAAACCTCCGCGCACACGACGCTGCCGTGATCGTCAATCACGATGTCGTCCATCTCGCAATGCCCGGCCAAATGCATCTCGCCCACGGCATCTTTTGGCAGTGCATCTAAAAATGCCATGCCTTCGCGCAAGGCAAGAGAGCGATCTCTTGGCGCACCTGTTGGTGTATTCAAAGTATTCACGAACACGTTGTTCAGATCCAAGAGCAGCTGGCAGCCACTTCGCCCAACGAGCTCAGACAAAAACTGTTCTTCTGAAAAATCAGCTTGCGCAAAGCTCACATAGGCACTTAAGTTTTCCACCAGAAGCGGGCGCTGCAAGCGATCTTGCACACGCTGCACATTTGCGCAAAGCACGTCCAAAGCGTCATGGGTAAAGGGAATGGGCAGCAAATCAGAAGCATGAACCAGTTGGCCACCCGAGCGCAGGCCGCGCGCAAAGCAAGCATGATCGCTCACGCGCACGGGCTCGATGCGCTCCACGAGTGAGGCCAATTGATCCAAATGCCATTCATCGATGCCCAGCGCTGAGCCAAGCGACAAACCCACGCCATGCAGGCTGATCGGGTAATGCTCACGTGCTGCTTGCAATGTGGCCAGAGCCGCACCGCCCGAAGGTAGCGACGAGCCAAAGAAATTCTCGGAATGCACCTGGAGAAAGCTTACCAGGGGAAGCTGCTCCAGCACATCGGCATAGTGCGGATACCGCCAGCCGATGCCTGTGTGCAGGCCCGCAGGTTGCCTCATGCTCATGGCCGCAACCTGGGGAGACTCAAAAATTCATGCTGAAAATCAGCTCTTCTTTTCCATAGCCGCTTTTTTGGCTTGCTCGGCGTTCATGCCTTTCAAACCGACGCAGGTGCCGGTGGCCACGTATTTCCATTCGCCCTTGTCATTGTCTAGCTTGGCTTGGCCGGCGCATGAATGGGTGCCGGCGAGATTGGCGCAATCGTTTTGACCGGCCTTGGCAATGCCATAGCATTTTTCTTTGGCCTGCGCCATCACGGGAGTGGCGAGGAAGGAGGTGCTGAGCAAGGTGGCAGCGGCAGCAGCGAGTAAGGCGCGTTGGTTCATGAGATAGCTCCAAAAAGAAAGGTTGAAAACACAAGTGAAGTGACATCACGCCGGTGTGCGGATCTCAAGGATCACCAACCAGCTAAGTGTGAGTCTGCCCAATGCAGGCAATTCTTACGCACAAGCTGTGTTTTTCGTGAAAATATCACAGTAGCTCTGCGATATCGTCCCATACTTCCGCTGGTATGCGGCCTTGGTAGCGTTTGACCACATCGCCTTTTTTGTCCAAGATGAGTGTCAGGGGTAAGTGGCTGGCTGTGCGGTTTTTGACCATCTCGGCTGTCCCTAAACTGTCTACGTAGCTGGCATCGAGTGCCCAAAGCTGCGTCAAGCGCTCCTTCATCGGCACAGATTTGTTGATGATGGCGTTATAGCTAACGACATCGCTCATGCGCCGATCTGCGCTGATCAGCACGACAGTGAACGGTTTGCCAGCCCAGCCCTTGGCGTTTTCGCGCAGCTCGGGCATTTTGTCTCTGCATACAGCGCAATCTGTGGCCCAAAACATCACCATCACCACCTTGCCTTTGTGCTGCGCCAAATCAAAGAGTGGCCCGTCAATGGTTTTGCTACGGATCTGCACGTTTTTCGGCAATACAACGCTGGCCTTCGCTGCAGACGATACAGGCGCTTGCGACGGCGTTTGCGCCAAAGCAGGGCTTAGCCAAGCACCCGACCCCCAAACCAAGCAGGCTGCTAGCATGCAGGAATAGAAACTATTTTGCATCGGATGGCTCCTTTGTGCACGTATGACATAGTAAGTCGGTACTCTACCGCCAAAACTTACACAATCCGCGTTATAAACCCCACTGAGATCAACAGGACAACCTATGAGCTTTGAAAAAGATGTCGCCGAGCAGCGTGTTTACTTGCTTAAATTTGCCCGCCTCCAACTGCGAAATGAGGCTTGGGCGGAAGATGCTGTCTCTGAGACCATGCTCGCCGCCATCGCCAAGCCGCAAGCCTTTGGCGGCAAAGCGCAGCTGCGC
>JANMDE010000401.1:0-4375 GCA_031376105.1 Variovorax sp.
GCTTTGGCGGCCCGCAAGCGAGCTTTGCGGTGGAAACTTTGGTGGACGAAGCGGCGGTGGCCCTAGGCATCGATCCGGTTGCGCTGCGAGCCCTGAATGTGCTCAGTCAGGGCAACCGCACCATCACCGGCGCACCGCTCACTCAAGCAATGATGCTCAAAGAGATCTGCAGCCGAGCCAGTGCGCATCCGCTGTGGGTCAACCGCAACAAGGTCAAGCAAGACAAAGCCAAGCAAGGCATTGGCTACGGCGTGGGCTTCGCGCTGGCCAACCAAGCCTATGGCACGGGCACGGATGGCGTGATGGCCGAAGTGTCGATCTCGGCAAATGGTGAGCTCACGGTGCGTACCAATTGCGTGGACATGGGCAATGGCTCGGCCACCACGCTGGCGATCAGCACGGCAAGCTTTGCGGGCAACAACGCCTCGCAGATCAAAATGGGTGATGCCGGCTATTTCAATTCGCTACAAATGACCAGCGGTGGCAATTCCCAGTGGAACACACCGAGTTGGACGGCTTCGTTTTCCATGTCATCCAGCGCGTGCCTCACAGCTTTTCATCAGGTCCATGTGACGGAGCAGGCAACACGGGTGCTGTTTCATGCGGGTTTGCTGCCTGCTGCTGCTGCGCTCTGGGGTGTGCCACTGACGCAAGTGACAGGGCGCACGGTGTGGGGAGATGGCACATTGCGCGCACCGGGCATGCCGCTGCCTGCGCTCAAACTCTCTGACATTGCGATTCAGCTCTACCGTATGAAGCTGCCCGCTGGCGCGATGGTGCATGGCTTGTACCAAGGCAGTTGGGTCAACGCTTCGTATCCGTTCTCAGGGATTTTGCTGCAGTTGCCCATTGACGGGCTTGCCTTGCGCAACGCGGGCAACACGGCTTGGCAAGTGATCCCTCGTCAAAACGTGATCCCGCCCGATCCGAAGGCCCACTTGTATGGCCGCAGCTTATATGCGCCCTCGGGCGCATTGGTGGCGGTGGAGATCAATTTGCAAACGGGCAAACCGAAAGTGGTGGATGTGGCTTTGATGGTGGACACAGGCAAGGTTTTGCAGCCAGATTTGCTGATGGGGCAAGCCCAGGGCGGTATTGCCATGGGCATTGGCTACGCGCTGCTCGAGAATCTGCCGCTGGAGGCAGGCGGTGCGGGGGTGGGCACCTGGAATCTCGATCAATACCACGTGGCCTTGGCCTCGGATATGCCCGCTGCCGCGCGCATGAGCATCACGCCGCTGCCTAGCACGGAATCTACCGGCAAGGGCATCGCTGAAGCCGTGCTTTGCCCTATCGCGCCCGCGATTGGTAATGCAATTGCGCACGCCACCGGTAAGCGTTTTAGAAGCCTGCCGATCACGGCAGCGCAGATCAAGGGAGCTTGAAGATGAGTGTACAAAATGTTCCTGTGACATTCACGGTCAATGGCCAAGCGATTTCCACCACCGTGCCGGATGATTTGGCGCTGGTGGATTTTCTGCAAGACGAGCTGGGGCTCTCGGGCACGCGGCTTTGCTGCGGCATCGGCGTGTGCAAGGTTTGTACGGTGAAGGCGCAGCGCGTGCCTTCGTCCCAAGGCCAGCCGATGTTGGCTTGCTCCACGCCCGTAGCGCTTTTGCAGGGGCAGACGATCACCACGGTCGAAGGCGTGGGCTCGGCGCAAGCGCCCAGCAAGGTGCAGCAAGCATTTCTTGATCATTTCGCGTTCCAATGCGGCTATTGCACACCAGGCTTTGTGATGGCCACCACCATGCTGATGGAGCGATTACGTATCGCGCCGATTGCCGCCTCGCAATTGGATGCGGCGATTGAAGAGGCCGTCGGACAGCATATTTGCCGCTGCACGGGCTATGCGAAATATTACGCAGCTATCAAATCGGTGATCTTGGCTGAGAAAGGGCTGGTGAAATGACACGTTTTCTTTTCCTAATTCTTTTCGCCGCCTTTCCTTTTGTCTCGCAAGCGCAGACTTTCTATGAATACGGCGCGCAGTGTGCCAGCGAAGTCGCGCCGATCCCAGCCTTCAGTTGCATGGCTGGTGAAGTGATTCCGATCACAGTCAACGGCCAGCTCACCACCAGCTACACCGCGACCTGCGACAAGCCTTCCCTGCTGCCCTCCAACGAGCAGGGCTCGCAGGGTCAGTGCGTGCCCGGCTCGCGTGCACTCGTGCTCCGCGATGATCCTGTCGCACAGATCAGCGCGATTTGTCGCAAGCATGTGGTGCGAGATCCTTCCAGCCCTTTGTTTGACGAAATCAACATCGTCTCGCACAACCTGCGAAGCGGCAAAACCTGCTGGTTCACCGCGAAAGCCGCCATTCCCTTCGTGGCGAACGGCGGCATAGATGGCCGCCTCCTGCCATCGCCCGCCACGCTGCCCACGGCGAATGTCAAGCGCGGCTACGAAAAAATCCATCCGGCCAGCGAAGCTCTCGCGCAAGATTGGCGCGTAAGCAAAACCACGTTGCCCAATCCTGTGGCGGTTTGGATGAGCCCCGCGCAGCTCGTGAAAAATGAGCCTGCCTGCACGATGTGCCACGACAGCGGCCCTTTCATGTACAGCCCCTACATTGCGCAAACCACTCAATTACCCGGCGACCCGTTTGGCAAATACCAGCCGCGTGCAATAGGCCAAGCCTTCAAAGTCTGGCCGCAGCCGTTTGCCATCACGACGCGCGGCAACACCTGCACCACCTGTCACCGCATGGGCAATATGAATTCTTGCAATCTCGCCACGCTGCAAGCCACAGCCAGCCCCGGCGGCACACAGCCCGGCGCAAACGATTGGAGCAAACTCTTTCCGCAATCACACTGGATGAGCCCCGGCAATTTGCATAGCCGTGCGCAATGGGATCAGGCTTTTGCGAAAAGCCTGCAAGAGATCATCGCTTGCTGCAAAAACCCCAATGGCGCGGCCTGCCAGATTCAATCGTATGAGCAAGGCCTTGGCTTGCAGAAATCCTCCATGCGACCTGCCAAGCGCCCTTAAAGTACTGCCTCGCATGCACCGGGCGTTGCGCGAGACGCGTCGGCGCGCATCGAGGCTTAGTCGGGCTTGCGAAACGGATTCCTCTGCACCAAATGGTCCACATACTCGCCAATGCCGTTGCGTTCGCGCTCTAAGAAACGGTTGACGGCATCGGCAAATTGGGGGTGGGCGAGCCAATGCGCGCTTCGGGTGACGACGGGGAGCAGGCCGCGAGCCATTTTGTGCTCGCCTTGTGCGCCGCCTTCAAAGCGGTCAAAGCCGTGTTCGATGCACCATTGCAAAGGCCGGTAATAGCAGGCCTCGAAGTGCAGGCTGTCGACGCGCTCGATGGCGCCCCAATAGCGGCCATAGGCTACTTTCTCTAAGCTTTTTAGCCCACTCGCCCTTATATTTTCTGCATAGTTTGCTATTGAATTTATAGCATATAAAGGGTCTTGAATGGCGATCAAGCTGCATGCTATGGAGCGGCCTGCACGATCGGCAACGAAGAACACCCAGTTCTCAGGCATGTCGGTTTGCATACTTTGGAAGAAAGCGCGGGTGAGGTACGGCGGGTTGCCATGCTCCAAGTAGGTGCGCTCGTAACAAATGTAGAAAAAATCCCAATCGGCGCTGGAAATCTTTGCGCCTCGGCGCCAGCGCCATGTCACGCCTGCATCCGCCACCTTGCGGCGCTCGGCGCGGATTTTCTTGCGTTTGTCTTGAGCGAGGCTGCCCAGGAAATCTTCAAAACACTTGTGGCCGATTTCGCCGCTGGGCTGCTCCAAGTCGAAACGCCCCCCCTCGGAACGCAGCAGCGCCGCGTTAGCGCTGATCTTGGTGGCTTGATTCGTCCAATGAAACTGCACTGTCTCGCGCAGCATGAGTTTTTCTTGGCCTGCGATGCTTTGATCTGCGTCAGAAGCAAACAACGCATGCAACGAGGAAATCTCTTTTTGCTCACAAAAAGATAGCGCTTCTTTCAGTAAATATAAGGGCGAGAAGCCGCTTTTGCATAAGAATCTGCTTCCCGGCACGGGTGTGAACGGCACAGCCACTACCGCTTTGGGGTAATAAGCCAAGCCATTTTCCTGATACGCCCGCGCCCACGCCCAGTCAAACACATACTCGCCATACGAATGCGTTTTCAAATACAAAGGGCAGGCCGCCAGCAGCTCGTGGCCGCCCGCCGCATACAGCGCCACGAAGCGTGCGTCCCAGCCCGTCTCGGGAACGGCGGATCCAGACGAATACATTGCAGCCAAATACTCGTGGCGCATGAAAGGCGTCGGCAGCTCGCTCTGCGCGAGCAGCCCATTCCACTGAAGGGCATCTATTTCCAGCGGCGAGCGATGGATGCGGGTGACATAATCCTTTTGCGTGACCATGTTGTCTGGATTGCCTC
>JANMDE010000447.1:0-1720 GCA_031376105.1 Variovorax sp.
GCCCAGCAGCCCAAGGTCTTGGACATTTAAGGAGCCAACAAAATGATCGGTGAATGGAACAATGGCACTGGCCGTCGCAAATCGAGCGTCGCCCGCGTGTTTATGAAAAAAGGCTCTGGCAAGATTCAGATCAACGGGAAAGACATCGCCGAATACTTCGGCCGTCAAACCTCGATCATGATCGCCAAGCAACCCCTGATGCTCACAAACCACGCTGAGACGTTTGATATTCAAATCAACGTTCACGGTGGTGGCGAATCCGGCCAAGCCGGTGCTGCCCGTCACGGCATCACCCGCGCTTTGATCGACTACGATGCCTTGCTCAAGCCCGCCTTGAGCCAAGCTGGCTTCGTGACACGTGATGCACGTGAAGTCGAGCGTAAGAAGGTCGGTTTGCGCAGCGCTCGTCGCCGCAAGCAGTTCTCCAAGCGCTAATCGCTGCACTACGAAGGCTCAACACTTCGTCACAACAAACCGCCAAGTCTCAAAACTTGGCGGTTTTGTTTTTGCAGTAAGCTCTCCTCCCTTATGCGTTTTCGTCTTCTCCGCCGCCGGCTCACGATCAGCGCCCCCAGCATGGCGATTCGCTCAGCATTGCCTTGGCCGCTGCGCTGGGCTGCTGCTGCGCTTGTCTTGGGCTTTTGTGCCGCGATTGGGTTGTGGGCCTTCGAGCTGGGCAAAGATTTGGCGGGTATTGATGACAATGCCAAGGAAGAATTGGTTAAGTTACGCACGGAGGTGGCGCTGCTGAAAGATCAACGCGACAAAGCGCAGTCGATTCTCAACACCTCGGGCAGCTTGCTCACGGCAGAGAAAGCGGCGCAAGAAAAAATCATCAGCCAAGTGAAGCAGCTTGAAGCAGAAAACCGCGCCTTGCGCGATGATTTGGGGTTTTTTGAAAAGCTCATTCCCACGGGCGGCAACGAGGGCGTGGCCATTCGCGGCCTACAGGCCGAATCGCTCAATGCAGGCACCCAGCTCAAATGGCAGGTGTTGGTGATCCAGCCCACCAAAAACGCGCCCGAGTTCAATGGCAAGCTGGAAATTACGCTCTCTGGCCTGCAAGGCGGCGCTTCTGGCACGGGCGCAGGCGGCAAGCCTTGGTCGCAAGTGGTGAGCGGTGCCGCTCAAACCCTGCAATTCACGCAATATCGCCGCTTGGAAAGCTTGGTCGACTTACCCCCCCAAGTCGTGGTAAAACAGGTGTCCGCTAAGGTTACGGAAGGCTCGGCCACTCGCGCTGTGCAGACCTTGAAAATTTGATTCGTCCGAGGAGAACACGATGTTTGGCAAGAAAAAACAACCCCCCATCCGCAGCCTGATTGCCCCCGGCAGTGATATTCGTGGCAATTTGAAATTCACTGATGGCCTGCGCATTGATGGCAGCGTGCATGGCAACATCCACGCCAACACCGATTGCCCCAGTCTGCTTGTGGTGAGTGAATCGGCGGTGGTTGAAGGTGAAATTCATGCCGATCACGTCATCATCAACGGCAAGGTCAATGGCCCCGTGTATGCCAATGAGCTGCTTGAATTGCAGCCCAAAGCGCATATTGAGGGCGATATTCACTACAAAGCGCTTGAAATGCACCAAGGTGCCGTCATCTCTGGTCAATTGAAGCCGATGATTGCTGGCGAGAAACCCGCCCTGAAGTTGGCCGCCAACAACGGTTGATGCACCTGACTCAGCAGGTTTTTCGCCAATAGGTTACTATTTCAC
>JANMDE010000474.1:0-2084 GCA_031376105.1 Variovorax sp.
ACCCGATTCGCTGCCCGCCACTTGGAGGCCGATCTCGTCAGCCTCCGGGTAAGCCTGGGGGTTAAGCCCGGCCTCGGTCTCAGCTGCTTTTTCGCGCACATGCGCATGCCCGCGCCAAAACTCAACGGGCACTTCGAGCGTGGCGGCAATCAGCTGCTTGGTTTGCGTCATGGTGTCGGTGAGTGTCATAGCTTGGAATTTAAGGGTTAACCCTTATATTTGCAAGCCCTTCTGTCCAGTCTAGGTGAAATAAACTAAACGCGCTTGCGACCTACAAGTAGGTTCGCCAACTCACTGCCTCGCACCAAAAATCGCCGTGCCAACGCGCACCATGCTGCTTCCCTCACACACCGCAGCGCGCAAATCGGCACTCATGCCCATTGAGAGCGTGTCCAGTTGCGGCAGCGCGCGCTTTATTTGTTCAAACAGGGCTCTTGCCCTTTCAAATACTGCACAGCATGCTACAAAATCTATAGCAGGTTCAGGAATCACCATGATGCCGCGCAATTGCAAATGAGGCAAGGCAGCGAGGGTGTGACACAGCGCCAACGCCTCAGACGGGGCGCAACCTGACTTATTTTCACCTCCATCCAGGTTGACCTGCAAACACACTTGCAAAGGCTTCAAATGCGAAGGTCTTTGCTCGGACAGTCGCTGAGCAATTTTCAGGCGATCCACGCTGTGGACCCAATCGAAGCGCTCAGCTACGAGACGGGTTTTGTTACTTTGAATGGGGCCGATCATGTGCCAAACGATATTTGGCAAATCCTCCAAAGAGCAAATCTTATCCACGCCCTCTTGAATATAGTTTTCGCCAAACGCGCGCTGCCCTGCGGCGTAGGCCTCGCGCACCGCTTGCGCGGGGAAGGTTTTGCTCACAGCCAAAAGCTGCACACTGCCCGGCGCGCGGCCAAATTCCAAGCTCGCCGCCGCAATCTGCGCGTTGACGCTCACCAAATTGTCTGAAATCATGCCCATAATGCGTTTGTAAACCCGTTTAGCACTATTTTGCACAACATCCCATGGACATTACTCAGCTTCTTGCCTTTAGCGTCAAAAACAAAGCCTCTGACCTCCACCTGTCAGCCGGTTTGCCACCCATGATTCGCGTGCACGGCGATGTGCGCCGCATCAATGTCGATGCGCTCGACCACAAAGCGGTTCACGGCATGGTCTATGACATCATGAACGACACGCAGCGTAAGCAGTATGAAGAGTTTTTGGAATGTGACTTTTCTTTTGAAATTGAAGGGCTGGCACGCTTTCGTGTGAACGCGTTCAACCAAAACCGAGGCGCTGCCGCTGTATTCCGGACAATTCCTTCTAAAATTTTGACGCTAGAGCAGCTCAATGCACCAAAAATTTTTGGTGATTTGGCTTTGAAGCCACGTGGCATGGTGCTCGTCACCGGCCCCACCGGCTCCGGCAAATCCACCACGCTGGCGGCAATGGTGAACCATCTCAACGAAACCGAGTACGGCCATATTTTGACAGTCGAAGACCCGATTGAATTCGTGCATGAATCCAAAAAATGCTTGGTGAACCAACGCGAAGTGGGCCCGATGACGCTCTCGTTTGCCGCCGCGTTGAAATCCGCCTTGCGCGAAGATCCCGACTGTATTTTGGTAGGCGAGATGCGCGATCTGGAGACCATTCGCCTAGCCATGACGGCAGCGGAGACTGGCCACGTGGTATTTGGCACGCTACACACATCAAGCGCTGCCAAAACCATTGACCGCATCATTGACGTGTTCCCTGCCGATGAAAAGGAAATGGTGCGCGCGATGCTTGCCGAATCGCTGCAAGCGGTGATCTCGCAAACGCTGTGCAAAACCAAAGACGGCACAGGCCGCGTGGCCGCTCACGAAATTATGCTGGCCACCAGCGCCATCCGCAACTTGATCCGCGAAGCCAAAGTGGCGCAAATGTATTCGTCCATCCAAACCGGCAACAGCGTCGGCATGCAAACGCTCGATCAAAACTTGACCGATCTCGTCAAACGCAACCTCATCTCGCCAGCCGAAGCCCGCAGCAAAGCAAAAATTCCTGAGAATTTTGTTGGCTAAGATCAACACTTGAGAAAG